>NZ_LWFE01000458.1:0-5697 GCF_001635675.1 Oleiphilus sp. HI0061
AATAAAAGCAACCCAACCAAGCGCACCTGAATGAACGTGCCCAACTGTCCAGTCAGTATAGTGAGATAGTGCGTTGACGGTTTTTATCGACATCATTGGCCCTTCAAAGGTCGACATGCCATAGAACGATAGGGATACAATCAGGAACTTAAGGATCGGGTCAGAGCGTAACTTATCCCATGCGCCAGATAGCGTCATGATACCGTTGATCATACCACCCCATGACGGAGCTAATAGAACCAAGGAGAACACCATACCAAGTGACTGGGCCCAGTCTGGTAGAGCAGTGTATTGCAAATGGTGCGGACCAGCCCACATGTAAATAGAGATCAAAGCCCAGAAGTGTACAACTGATAATCTATAGGAGTATACAGGGCGATTCGCACGCTTTGGAACGAAGTAGTACATCATGCCTAAAAACGCCGCAGTTAGGAAAAAGCCAACAGCATTGTGTCCATACCACCACTGAGTCATTGCATCGGTTGCACCCGAAAAGACAGGGTAGGAATGAGTCAGGCTAGTAGGAATAGATAAGTTGTTAACGATATGAAGTACCGCTACAGCGATAATGAACGCTGCATAGAACCAGTTAGCAACGTAGATATGCGAAACGTTTCGCTTTACCAACGTGCCGAAGAATACAACACCATAGCTAACCCAAACGATTGCAATGAGTAGGTCTATTGGCCAGATTAGCTCTGCATACTCTTTGCCTTGCGTAAAACCAAGAGGCAGAGTGATTGCTGCTAATACAATGATTAACTGCCAACCCCAAAAGGTAAACTTCGCCAGACCAGGCGCGAACAGTGTCGTATGACATGTCCTTTGGACTATGTAATAAGAGGTTGCAAAGAGTGCACAACCACCAAACGCAAAGATTACTGCATTCGTATGTAAAGGCCGCAAGCGGCTAAAAGTTAAATACGGTAAATCGAAATTTAGTGCGGGCCATGCAAGTTGCGCGGCGATAAGCACACCGACAAGCATTCCGACAATTCCCCAGACTACCGTCATAATGGTGAATTGCCGAACTACTCCATAATCGTAGTTCTTAGGTTGAATAGGCGTTTGATTCATATGATTCACGTTCCTTATTATTTGCCAAAAGTTGGAAGCAAGCCGATTCTGTAGCGCCTCTACCTACTTTGCCTTGATGTATGTCAAGTGGGGTATATATTTATTCCTTTTATCAAGTGCTTAAGGGGTGGGGTTGATATACATCAAAGTGGGTAGTTTAGATTTTGTACAATTAACTAAAATTGAGAACTGATTGCTATTTTAGTTATGGCCTTTATAGCTTTCTGTAAATGAAATTCGTTATCATTGCTTACGCATTTGAATAACAACAAAACTGCAGCATTCTTCAAATTTGCTATACAAAGTCATCGTCAGCGCCTTGCCCAACTAATTGAATGGATCCTACTTTTGCAAAATTATCTCTCTAGTCTTAATTCCTTTTTCGAGCGAGCTCCGGATTATCTACTTAAGCGCCGTTTGTTTGTCGTCAGCCTCTTCTTTGTTATCTCTGCGGCTTTTATTTACGCAATGGTCACTAAGTTTACGATGGATATGTCCCTCGAAAGCTGGTTCAAAGATGATGATCCAACTAAAGTTTCTTTAGATAAATATCGACAGCAGTTTGGCAGTGATGACGGCATCTATATTGTTTACGAAGCTCAGGATGGAAATGTTTTCTCATCAAAATCTGTAGCCACTATTAGGGCCTTTCACCAGCAGCTCGATGACCACCGGCTTGGACTAAGCAGCGAAGATGTTTCTCCAGAATTTGATCGTGGAATACTTCAGCGAATTGATCAAATTGACAGTTTGTACAATGCGCGGTATCAGGTAGCAGATAAAGACACGCTTATCTCTAAGAAATTGTACGCTCAGGATTATCCAACTAGCGATCTCGAGCTAGAGCAACGAAAATCTATTGCGCTAGGGCAGGACGCTTTTAAGTTAGCGTACTTTTCGCCAGATCATAGATTCGGCGGTATTCGTATAAAAACCGATTTTGGCGTTATCTCTTCCTCAGAACCCCAGGTTGACGAAGGTGTTGATTTACTCCAAGGCGATGAATTTGAGTTTGATGACGCAGCAGTTGAGATAGTGTCAACGGAGCTCAGTGATGAGCCTATTGATTTTGAAGAAATGAGTATGGATGAGTACTTAGTTTTTATGACGTCTCTGCGTACCGTTGCTGCAAAGCCTGAATTCGCTCATTTCAGTTTCCACTTTACAGGCAACGCCGCCATGATGGAGTTTGCCATGAACAATATGGCTCAAGCGTCGATGTTAATGGGCTTAATGCTATTGGCCGTTGTTACCTTGCTGTGGATACTGTTTCGCTCTTTTTCAGCTGTCGTTTGGCCGGTCGTTGTGATTTCGTTTTCGGCCTTCTGGTCTATAGGTTTTCTGAGCGCAATTGGCGTTACTTTGTCGACAATGGTGAGTCTGTCATTCATGTTGATACTGGCCGTTGGAACTGCTGACTGTGTACATGTGCTGAGCGCATATATGCTATACAGACAAGAAGGTGAGGAGCATCGCCCTGCGATGCGAATGGCCTATCGCAAAACCGGCATCCCTATATTTTTAACAACCATCACGACCATGGCGGGTATGATGGCCCTGATGATTAGCGATCTACCTCAAATAGCCATCTTTGGTTTAAATTCTGCCCTAGGTGTCGGTGTAGCTTTCATTTTTACATTATTTCTTTTACCTGTACTACTAGATCTCTGGCATCCGTATCATCTGAAAGCGTCCAAGAAAGCCGAGGCAAAGAAGAGCAAGTATGCGTCGGGTGGAGGTGCAGGAAGAGCAAGTTCGCTTCAACACTTCCTTGATAAAATACCCGCGTACATTAAAAGAAAGAGTAAAGTTGTCACGCTTTGTTATATCGCGCTTTTCGGCTTGTTTGTAATTGGTACGCTTCAAGTAAAAATTGACTCAAATTTAGTCGAATTGGCAAAAGAAGATGCACCGATTCGGGTTACTTACGATTTGGTCGACAAGGAGATGATGGGGGCACAGAATCTCGAGTTTATTGTTGACATGAAATCGTCTGATGCGCTTAAAGAACCGGCAGTACTTAAGGTGATTGATGCCTTCCAGGCTCACTTGGTCGAAACCTACCCTGACAGCGTTGTTAAAACCTTTTCTTTGGCTGATTTCGTAAAAGATACAAATAAGGTAATGCATGAAGGGGACCCCACTTATGATCGCGTGCCGGAAGACCCAGTTCTAGCGGCGCAGCTCCTTTACCTCTTTGATAATGCCAACAGCCGAGACCGAAGAAATGTTGTAAGCGATGACTACTCCAAGACTCATATTTCAGCTCAATTGCGGAACAAGGGCTCGTTCGAATACACCCATTTCTTTGAGCAGGTTCAACTTGACCTAGATCGTTATTTTGAACCTTTAAAGGCTCAGTATCCAGATCTTGAAGTAAGTGTTACAGGTCAGTTAGCCTTAATGATGGAGTTAATCGATCACATCAGCTGGGCACAAATCAAGAGTTTCGCTTTTGCACTGGTTATTATCACAATCTTGTTAATATTCTCTTTAGGTTCTGTGCAAGCAGGGTTGATTTCAATGATTCCTAATCTCCTGCCAGCATTCTTTACCTTCGGTCTGATGGGCTTGCTAGATATACCTTTAGATACGGACACGTTGATTATTGCTCCCTTAATTATTGGTATTGCCGTGGATGACACTATTCACTTTGTTGCACATTATCGAGATGCGTGGTTTGAACTTGGTGATGTTGACGCGGCTCTTAAAAGCACCATCTCAGAAGTTGGCCAGGCGGTAACATTTACTACCCTAGTCTTAGGGATTGGCTTTTCAATGCTTGCCTTCTCAGACTATATGGGACTGGCAAAAACCGGTATTTTTGGTTCATTATCAATCGTAGTTGCTTTGTCTTCAGACTTACTATTACTGCCTGCCTTGATAAGCTGGCTAAAACCAGATTTAGGGCGGAAAAAACATATGGCAGCGCTTGTTCGTCAAGAGGAGGTCGGCGCATGAAAACGATAAGCTTTAAGGTCTCGGCCTTGGTGATGCTAATTGCATTTAGCACACTGTCTCAAGCTGCTAATGATGCGAAAAGTATTATGGAAAAAGTGGATGTAGTTCAGCGAGAAACGGCTGATATGAACTTAAGTCTATCGACACTTTCTTCTTGTCCTTTTCAAATCAAGAGCAAGAAAGTGTCGTGCACCGAGTCAAAACGAATCAAACGATTTGAATCCTACAGCATTCAGGCTGGCGTTAATAAAAAAGACAGCAAAGCTATCTCTATCATTCTAGAACCCGCCCGCGAAAAAGGTGTGGGCATGCTGACATATAGCTACGAAGATGATTCAAGAGATACCGAGTCTTGGTTATACCTGTCTGCCTTGGGGAAGGTGAAACGAATGGTGAGTGGCTCATCTGATGATCAAGAACCAGTCGCTTTCTTTGGTTCTGAGTTTACAACAGAAGATATGGAAAGTGGCAAAACTGATGAATATGACTACAAGATTTTGCAAGAAGGAAAGTACGGTCAAACTCAAGTTTGGGTTATAGAAGCGAAACCAAAGCCTGTGCGTCTAAGAAAGACTAACTATAGCAAGCTACTTCTATGGATTGATAAAGAAAAATTTGTAGCGCTTAAAGTGCAAGGTTACGACAAGCATGGCAAGCTTTATAAGCGCACCCTGATGAAAAAATACGAGAAGCTGTCCGGGAAGTGGCTAGCGCGTGAAATTACGGTCTTTAATCTGCAATCTAAGCGTTTATCAACCATCGTAAATGAACAAGTTGTTCTTGGCGTTGCGCTAGATGAAGCGTTTTTGACCCAGCGTAGCCTCAACGATTTTGCCTTCCGTGAACAGCATTTGTCGAAACTGAGAAAGCACTTTAAGTGATAGTTACTCTAATGCTTAGATTTCTACTAGTCACTTATTTGCTCTCATATTGTGGCCTTGCTATATGTGAAGACTTACTAGAGCAGGATGAGGTCTACGATGATACTAGCTTACTTGCTGAAGAATCACTGTTACTTAGCGATGAATTCGAACTAGGCGAAGACTCGCACGAAAGGCCAGGTTCGTCTTCAGCTATGCTCATAGATATATTTAGCGTGTCTGTCACGCGTGAATTGGCATACGGTCGGCATGTTGAACAGTCAAATATTGGTATGAGGCTTGAGCTGGATACACCCCTTTGGTCGGGTGCGTATGCACGTATAGATTATGAGGTAACACACTTTTTCTCTCCAGATAATCTATCTCGCGACTATGGAGAGCCCTATACGAATAGTGAGTTAAATGAAGCCTGGTTGCAGGTAAGTTTTTCGGATTGCGTTGCAAAGCTTGGACGTCAAACCTTATTCTGGGGGCGAGTAGAGGGTGCTAATGCGCTTGATGTCATATCACCAGTTGACTTCACTAAACCCTTATTGACTGATTTTAGTGATATCCGACTCTCGTCAGAGATGGCTCTTTTTCGCTGCTATCAAAACGATCTTACAGCTGAGCTGTTCTATCAAGAAGATGCTCTGTTGAATCGTTTCTCTCATTTCGAAAGCGAATTAGAAAGTATTGCCAGATCAGGGGTGGGCGACGAATGGGGAGGGCGTTTAAGTTTGGCTAAGCAGGCTTTTGATCTCTCGTTAAGCTATGCCCGCCTGTATGCTAATCAGTT
>NZ_LWFE01000459.1:0-235 GCF_001635675.1 Oleiphilus sp. HI0061
CAAGAAAGAAGAACGTCTACTCTCTGCAAAACTTCATTTTGTATATTGGGATCTTCTCGATCAGGACCTATCGGGCAAGTCCGATCTGTCTGTTAAATATGAAAAAGAAATAGAAGATGCCGTTATTGCTAAGAATAGCAATGAAAACAAAGTGGATGTGCTGCGTACTGAACTTGAAGACAAGCAAGAGGTATTCAATAAGTTTCAGGCAAAATTTTATCAGTCTGGCGGTGAG
>NZ_LWFE01000460.1:0-795 GCF_001635675.1 Oleiphilus sp. HI0061
AAAGGTGTAGCACTTGAGAACTCCATAAAAGTTTTAGTCTTTGGCTGGTAGATACTTAAGTCTGTGGCATGTAGGCATAAACGGCTACTAGCCTTTAATGCCGACTCGTGAGCATAAAGCCCATCGCCCAATATTGGATGGCCGGTATATAGCATATGAACACGTAGTTGATGAGAGCGACCTGTTATCGGCGTGAGGATGACTCTCGATGCCTGTTCTGAGCGAGTCGTACATTGATAGAAGGTCTGAGCAGCTTTACCTTCATGTGAAATCATCTGTCGAGGCCGATTGGGCCAGTCGGTCTTCAATGGCTGATTAACTTCGCCACTTTCATCTTCCATAAAGCCATAAACCAAGGCTTCATAGCGCTTTTTGACTTCTCTGTCATGAAACTGCCTACTAAGCTCCCTGTGGGAATCCGCATCAAGCGCCAAGACCATCAAGCCCGAGGTTGCGCAATCCAAACGATGAACCACCCTGATAGTGGGAAATTGGTCTTGTAAGCGGCTCAGCAAGCAATCAGCTTTGTCGGGGCCTCTGCCCGGAACTGATAGCAAACCGGAGGGCTTATTAACCACCACAAGCTGTTCATCTGAATAAACAATCTCGATTTGAAAATCTGGACGCATTGGCTACAACTACCTAGTGACATTACTTTGATTTCATCAGAGCACTGCTGAAACTCCAAGCGAGCTATTATACACTGCCTACAACCCTATTAAGCCCTATAAATTTCTTAGACGATATTCTGATCAGGAGCGAATCTTCACATGAAGGGAAAGCTGCTCAGACCTT
>NZ_LWFE01000461.1:0-913 GCF_001635675.1 Oleiphilus sp. HI0061
ATAGTAAAAAATTAAAAAGGCGATCTTCGGATCGCCTTTTTTATGCCTGATATACCGCTCTCATTACATTAAACCTACTCCATCTTGAGCCTTAAAAGGCTTGAACTTTCTCACTCAGTCCATATATTCTCAGATAACACCACACATGAGATAAACCAAAATGATGAGAATATTTTTATTCCTGGCCACAAACTTAGCCGTTGTATTAGTCGCTAGCTTCACACTTAGCCTACTCGGGGTCGGCAGTTACATGACCGCTCAGGGTCTGGACTACAATAACCTCCTTGTCTTCTGCCTGATATTCGGTATGGCAGGTTCAATCGTGTCGCTGCTGATGTCAAAATTCATGGCAAAGCGCAGCATGAGAGTTCAAGTGATTGAGGAGCCACAAAACGCTGACCAAAAATGGCTCTATACCACCGTCCAGGATCTTGCTCAAAAAGCCAATATCGGTATGCCTGAGGTTGGCGTATTTAACAGCGCACAAGCTAATGCTTTCGCAACCGGCTGGAATAAAAATAACGCCTTAGTCGCCGTAAGCACAGGCTTACTCAATAAAATGAGCCGTGAGGAAGTTAAGGCTGTACTTGGGCATGAAATCGGGCACGTCGCAAATGGTGATATGATTACCCTCACCCTTATCCAAGGAGTCGTAAACGCATTCGTTATGTTCTTTGCGCGAATTATCGGTAGCTTTGTTGATAGAGCAGTATTCAAAAATGAAAGCGGTCACGGCATGGGCTTTTTTATCGCCACCTTCGTCGCAGAGATGATATTAGGAGTGCTCGCTAGCACGATTGTTTTCTGGTTTAGCCGCCGTAGAGAATATCGAGCAGATATAGCGGGAGCGGAGCTAGTTAACCCCGCTGCGATGGTCAGCGCACTTGCACGCCTGCAGGCTGAATACGATAAA
>NZ_LWFE01000462.1:0-933 GCF_001635675.1 Oleiphilus sp. HI0061
GTTGTAAAGCAGTTGTTGACTAATTTCAATTCGCTTACCAGTGGTCCACAGGTGAACGGCCCGTCTGGTGACTCGATAGATTCATTGGATCTTATTGATAAGGATGAACTTGAGGTTAATGTCGCAGTCGATGCGATGGTGTCGAGGCTTAATCAAGGTATTGGCACGGTGCTCGAGGAGCTTAGTGCTCGGGTTTCCTTTATACTTGATGAGAGTGAAGTATTTTCTAAAGACTTTCCCGCGTCCCCGCATAAGCTATGTGATGCCTTTGCAAAAGCATGTGACTGTCTCGATTTTGGCATCCGAGCAAAGCTTATCGTGCTTAAACTATTTGAACGCTATGTACTGTCGAAAATGGCGGCAGTATATAAAGATTGCAATCAGCAGTTAAGGCAGTCAGGTGTACTTCCCGCATTAACGATCGGTATTGGCAAAACAGCGCGTACAAATAGCAGCAAGGCTGTTGAAATGCTCAATAATGTGTCAAAGACGGATACGATTAAATCAAATGGTCAGCTCGAGAATGCTACGCCTGATATCAATGGCTTTGATTCTTCAAGTGTTCCAACGCTCGGTGAAAATCAGTACCTTTCTCAGGGTATAGCTTTCGGTGAGTTGCGCTCTCTTCTTCATTCAGGTCAGCCCGCAAGTTCAATCGATGCAGGTGTTGGTGGTATGTCTAATATCATTCCGCAAACAAATATTATTCAGCAATTATCGGCGCAGCAAAATCGGTTCTCGGGACAGATTTCAGGTGATCAATTAGGTGGATATCAGCGTGTTGATTTTCGTAGTTTGTTATCAAGCTCGAGCGAATCTTCTGAGGGAGGGGCAATTTCCTCAGTGGACTCCGATGTCATTTCCCTAGTTTCAATGTTGTTCGATTTTATTCTTGATGATCGTCAGCTTCAGCCCGTTATGAAAGCGTTAATT
>NZ_LWFE01000463.1:0-586 GCF_001635675.1 Oleiphilus sp. HI0061
GCCCGCCCTACACTTAACGCTCATTTCTGGGAAGATAGCCCTGACATATTTGGCGGCCGAGATTTAAAAATGGGTGGCACCTGGTTAGCCCTTTCCAAAGGTGGCCGCCTCGCTGCAATTACAAATTATCGCGCGCCAGACTCCAGAGTATACGAACGATCTCGTGGAGAAATTCCCTCAAGCTTCCTTCAAGCAAGCTGCTCTGCAAATGAGTTTGCAGCTCAAATTTCAAGCGATGAATATGCCGGATTTAACGCTCTTCTGTTTGATGGCTCAGACTTGGTATATTGCCATAATCGTGGTCAGACGAGAGGTAGTCAAACCCTAAAGCCGGGACGGTATGGCTTAAGTAACCACCTGCTAGATACGCCTTGGCCAAAAGTACGAAAAACCAAAACAGCTCTCGAACAGGCCCGGCAGAACCCTGATAACACTGAAGCAGCTAGACACTTACTGTTGGCACTACAGAACCAAGAACAAGCATCGCCTGAAGAACTGCCGCAGACAGGCATCCCTCAAGAGTTTGAGCAAGTGCTCTCTTCCCCCTTTATTAGAACGCCCAACTATGGAACTCGTGCGAGCAGCG
>NZ_LWFE01000464.1:0-887 GCF_001635675.1 Oleiphilus sp. HI0061
AACGCGCCGCCAAACGGGCTGCTCGCACCTTGGTCGCCATTCCACCACGCCCTAGCGCACCTGCACCACCGGAAGCCATCTCCTCTAGCCGCTCATCTGAGGCCAATACCTGAGTCAACATTTGCGCATCAGCATTTCGACGCGGATCCTTATCAAACATCCCCGCCTGATCCGTTAAAATTATCAGGCCATCAGCCTCAACCAAGTTGGCAACCAAAGCCCCCAAGGTATCATTATCACCAAAACGAATCTCATCCGTCACAACCGTATCATTTTCGTTGATAATTGGAATGGCACCCAACTCAACAATTGAACGAACGGTACTTCTAGCATTCAAGTAGCGCTTGCGGTTAGACAGATCATCGTGCGTCAACAAGACTTGAGCTGTATGCAAGCCATGCTTTTGGAACTCTTCTTCATAGGCCTGAACCAAACCCATTTGCCCGACCGCAGCCGCAGCTTGCAGCAAGTGTAACTCCTGAGGACGCTCGCTCATCCCCAAGCGCGCCATACCTTCCGCCACAGATCCGGAAGACACTAAAATAATTTCAAGCCCCTGACGATGCAACTTAGACAACTGCGCCACCCAGTCACCGATAGACTCTCGAGCCAAGCCCTTACCATCATCAGTCAGCAATGCACTGCCGATTTTCACAACCCAACGGTTTGCACGACTTAGCTCAGCGCGCCCAGTACACTCAGTCATATTGATACAACCCTATCGCCCACCACAAAACCACTCACCACACTACTGAGCATATACCACTTCAACACCATCATCGTCATCGCCGTCATCAAAATCGTCATCCAGCTCCTCACCTGCCAGGCGCTTAGCCTTGCGAGCCGCCTTCAGAGCCTCTAGATTATCTCTAGCTTCCTGATGCATC
>NZ_LWFE01000465.1:0-1103 GCF_001635675.1 Oleiphilus sp. HI0061
TGCTGAAGCGGGCAGAGAAGTGCTTGCTAGCTCTGATTTGGATATTATCGCGGCAGAATCATTGACAGATGCTGCAGAAAAAGTTGTCGCTGCAGCGGAGGGTAAATAATGTCAGTTTTAATTAATAAAGATACAAAAGTTATCTGTCAGGGTTTTACTGGTGGGCAAGGTACTTTCCACTCAGAGCAAGCTATTGCATATGGCACGCAAATGGTTGGTGGTGTAAGTCCGGGTAAGGGTGGTCAGACTCATCTTGGTCTTCCAGTATTCAACACTGTTAGCGAAGCGGTTGAAGCTACGGGTGCGACGGCTACGGTTATCTATGTTCCAGCACCTTTCTGTAAAGATGCGATTTTAGAGGCGATTGATGCAGGTATCGAGCTGATCGTTACCATTACTGAAGGCATTCCTACTTTGGATATGGTTGATGTGAAGGTTAAGCTTGATCAAGCTGGCGTTCGTATGATTGGACCAAACTGTCCTGGTGTTATCACCCCAGGAGAGACTAAGATCGGTATCATGCCTGGTCACATTCACCTACCAGGAAAGGTTGGTATTGTTTCTCGCTCAGGTACTTTGACTTATGAAGCGGTTAAGCAAACAACTGATGCAGGCTTCGGTCAGTCAAGTTGCGTAGGTATTGGTGGTGACCCAGTACCAGGTACTAGCTTTATTGATGTTTTGGAAATGTTCCAGAACGACCCCCAGACAGAAGCTATTGTAATGATTGGTGAAATTGGTGGTACTGCTGAGGAAGAAGCAGCTGAGTACATCAAGGCTAATGTAACAAAGCCTGTTGTGTCGTATATAGCGGGTGTTACAGCGCCTGCTGGTAAGCGTATGGGGCATGCTGGGGCGATCATCGCTGGTGGTAAGGGTACAGCTGATGAGAAATTCGCTGCACTCGAGGCAGCTGGTGTGAAGACTGTTCGTTCTCTAGCGGATATTGGTTCAGCGCTGAAAGAAAAAGCTGGCTGGTAGGATATCGCTATTAGCGAGATTAACGATTTAAGTTAGTCTTTAAAGGGCGGGGTAGAGTTAATCTATCCCGCCTTTTTTGTATCCATTATAAAGTACAGTCTTGGCTCATTGCTTTTATTCGC
>NZ_LWFE01000466.1:0-563 GCF_001635675.1 Oleiphilus sp. HI0061
GCCGGCTAGCACAGGGTTGATCAGCGAGGGTCGGAACACTCTGCCTACAAACTAGTGTATTAACTGCGTTCTCGCCTCATAAAACTCTGTCGGGCAACTAATCACATCATTTTCCTGAAGCCCCATGAGCTGCATAAATGCGCCATGGTTAACATGAATCAGGTTATGGTGGTCGCCACTTTCAAAGTAAATACTAGGCATCTCTTCCAAGCTTTTATCCCAAACTACTGGTAAGCCATAGACTTGGCCTAGTGCAGGAACCGCACCTTCTTCGCAATCATCAAATAAGCTTTTGAGTTCACACTCATCGACCAAGCGATAATGCGAGGCCTTGCCCATATGCTGGTTGAGCAGATCAGGAACAAGCTGATGTGTTGCAGGTATGACACAGAGTCGGTAGTTATCGCCATCGTGGGTGATAACGGCTTTTGCCATTTGTTTGGCTGGCACGTTAGCAAGTCTGGCACTAGCTAAACTGGTATGAGATTCAGGGTGTTGAATGAGGTCGTAGTGCACGCCAACGCGCGACAAGTGAGCTTCGATTCTAGGAGCAATAGACATAA
>NZ_LWFE01000467.1:0-788 GCF_001635675.1 Oleiphilus sp. HI0061
AAAGAAAAAAGATTTTGACGATGCAGCCAACCTGCCCTTTCAGGATGACGATATCGCGGAACGTACCTTGAGCGAAAAAGAGAGAGAAGAACATGACTAGTTTTTGGAGTGTATGGGTCTCAGTCATTATTATCGGTACTTTGATCGGTAGTACATGGCTGCTAGTAGCCACCCGAAAAAGCCAAACTACAGATGAAGAGACTGAACAAAAGATGCCCCATGCCTTCGATGGGATCGAAGAGTACGATAATCCACTTCCAAAGTGGTGGTTCCATATGTTTATCGGTTCAGTTGTTTTTGCATTCGCATACGCATTGCTGTACCCGACTTTAGGTAACTTCCAAGGTTTCTTAGGCTGGTCTTCTACCGGTCAATGGGAAGCAGAAGTTGCTGAAGCTGATGAAAAGTACACACCTATATTCAAAGCCTACGCGGCAAAGCCAATTGAAGAACTCGCCAAAGATGCCGAAGCAATGAAAGTAGGACAGCGTTTGTTTGCTAATAACTGCTCAGTATGTCACGGATCAACAGGTCGCGGCGCATTAGGCTTTCCAAATCTGACTGACCACGACTGGTTATATGGTGGAAGTCCAGACGCGATCAAAACCACCCTCCTGTATGGTCGAAACGGTCAAATGCCTGCCAAAGGTTTAAATCCCGCTATGAGCAAAACTGACATACAAAATATGACTCATTACTTACTTTCGTTTAGTGGACGTAGTGATGATAAAGCAGCTGTTGATGCCGGCGCAGCGATGTACCAGACTGCCTGTGCAGCCTGTCATGGG
>NZ_LWFE01000468.1:0-1338 GCF_001635675.1 Oleiphilus sp. HI0061
CACCTACAACTACACCAATTTTTGAGGTCTGGGCATGTGATTTAATTTCACCCAAGTCATCAATTGTTCTGTAGGTTAGGCATTCTTTGCTTTCAGAACCTTTGATAGGTGGTACAAAAGGATAAGAACCAGTTGCCAATACTAGCTTGTCATAATCGAAGCGTCGCCCGCTTTCAGTGATAACAATTTTGTTTTTACGGTCTATATCTGTAACGGCATCACCAAAAATCGCATCAACACCATTATCTTTGTAGAATTCGCGGGTTGTTAGTGCTAGATCTTTTGGCTCTTTGCCAGAGAACACTTCAGAGAGATGTACCCGATCGTAGGCTGGTCGCGTTTCGGCGCCTAGTACTGTAATGTGTGCTCCAATTTCGGATGCAATCATTTGGTCAACGAAGTGATGACCCACCATGCCGTTACCGACTACAACAACTCTACTATTCTTCATTCTATGGCCTCGTATGTCTGAGAATCTGCGCATACGCTGTGCTTATTTACTAGTGAAAAGCTTTAGCGTTACTCAATGCTTGTTTACGCAATTATCTGTAATTAAGCATGAGCTATGCCAAGTATCGAAATAATTTCATAGGGTATTGAAATAAAAAGGAAAAAAATTCTTAAGTTCGTGTTTTATAGCCAGGTTTTGAGCGTTTGAGAAAAAACGCGTGCTTTAAAGTGGTGCAGCTAAAAAATGCTGTTTTCCGCCTTGGTTGATAATGGTGCATGACTATGCGCTGAGTTCAATCCTAAGGCAGTATATTGCGTTCGTTTTTACATATGCCGTTGAAAATTAAGATTTTAATCTAAAGGGGGTGTTATTTTGCTACTTATTGACGCAATAATACCCATAATAAATAAGTGAGTGAAATATCAGATGCATCTAGAAAGCGGGCTTCGTACAAGTGCAGGGCAAATATCAGTAAAGGGCTTAAAGCACCAAAATGAAGATTCTGTCGGAATATACGTCCCGAAAGAGCCTCTATTAACTGTAAAGGGAATGGTTGCTATTGTTGCAGATGGAGTCAGTAGTGCAGAGGCGGGCAAGGAGGCAAGCGAAACCTGCGTTAAGAACTTTATCTCCGACTTCTTCAGTACACCTGACTCCTGGACAGTTAAAAACTCAGCTCAAAAAGTATTAACGGCTTTGAATCGTTGGTTATATGGGCAGGGGGTTGGTTATCTTCAGGCTGAGCATGGCTATATCAGTACAATGTCGACCTTGGTTATCAAGTCGCGTGTCGCGCATATATTTCATATCGGCGATAGCCGAGTGTACCGCCTTCGGGGAAATAACTTTGAGCAGCTCACGCATGACCATTCCGCCAGAGTAAGTAA
>NZ_LWFE01000469.1:0-14306 GCF_001635675.1 Oleiphilus sp. HI0061
ATATTCAACATGCTCGAATCAAAGAGATAAAAGAAGAACTCACAAAGCTTAAAAAACGAATCAAAAACATCCCCTGGATTGATGAGTTCGACTTACGCTTTAACCAACATATAAAGCAACCCGTCCCAAGCACCAGCGCCGTTATGTTTTGCTTAATGGATGTTTCGGGCTCCATGACTCACATGCATAAAGACATCGCCAAACGTTTTTATATTTTGCTCTATATGTTTCTAAAACGAAATTATCAAAAAATTGAGGTTGTTTTTATTCGCCACCATACCAGCGCTAAGGAAGTGGACGAGGAGGAGTTCTTCTATTCACGGGAAACAGGCGGGACCATCGTTTCTAGCGCATTGGAGTTAACTAGAGAAATCATCCACAAGCGTTACCCTGCGTCAGACTGGAATATATACTGCGCACAAGCCTCCGATGGTGACAACTGGAGCGATGACTCACCCAAGTGCTCGAGGCTCTTGAAAGACGATATTCTACCTCTCGTGCAATATTTTGCTTACATTGAGATTACTAAGCTAGATCATCAAATGCTGTGGCATGAATATGAAAAACTGGCTAAGGAGTTTGAGGACTCTTTCGCCATGCAAAACATTAAAGACGAGAGTGACATCTACCCTGTCTTCCACGAATTATTTCAGAGGAAGCCGGCATGACAGATAAAGACAACAAACAAAATGAAGAGCGTAAAAAGAGTTATATTGCGACTGGCTCGGAATGGTCATTTGAACAGCTAGAACGCTTTGATGATGCCATTTCAGACATAGCAAAAGAATATAAGCTAGACACCTACCCTAACCAAATTGAAGTGATTAGCTCTGAGCAAATGCTCGATGCCTATTCCTCGGTCGGTATGCCTCTAGGCTATTATCACTGGTCTTACGGGAAACAGTTCCTACAAAACGAAAAAGGTTATAAGCGCGGCCAAATGGGGCTCGCCTATGAGATCGTTATTAACTCTAACCCATGTATCGCTTACTTGATGGAAGAGAATACCTTGATGATGCAGGCCTTAGTCATCGCGCATGCATCATATGGTCATAACTCTTTTTTCAAAGGCAACTACCTGTTCCGCACCTGGACCGATGCCAGCGCAATAATAGACTACCTTCTGTTCGCCAAAAACTATATTGCAAAGTGTGAAGGCCGTTATGGCGTCGATACCGTAGAAACCTTTCTAGACTCCTGCCACGCAGTAATGAATTACGGTGTTGACCGTTATAAGCGCCCTGCTCCTATATCAGCTGAAGAAGAATTGAAACGACAAGAAGAGCGCGAGTTCCATCTGCAGCAGCAAGTTAATGAGCTGTGGAGAACCATTCCTGTCAGCGGCGACAAAGAAGAAGCCGAGAAAGATCAACGCTACCCTGAAGAACCGCAGGAGAATCTGCTTTATTTCTTTGAGAAGAATGCCCCCATGCTTGCCCCATGGCAACGGGAAGTACTACGTATCGTGAGAAAAATTGCCCAGTATTTCTACCCGCAAAGACAAACTCAGGTAATGAATGAGGGTTGGGCAAGCTTTTGGCACTACACCATCATGAATACGATGTATGACAAAGGTTTGGTGAATGAAGGCTTTATTATCGAGTTCTTAAAATCACACACAGCGGTGGTCTATCAACCTCCCTTTGATAGCCAATGGTACAGCGGCATCAACCCTTATACGCTTGGTTTTGCCATGTTTCAGGATATCAAACGTATCTGCCAACAACCTACGGATGAAGATCGACAATGGTTCCCAGATATCGCGGGCACAGACTGGCTGGAAACACTCGATTTTGCCATGCGAAACTTTAAAGATGAAAGCTTTATCCTACAGTTCCTTTCACCTAAGGTAATTCGGGACTTAAAACTCTTCGCAATTCGTGATGATGACCAGCAGAGTCATTATGAAGTAACTGGAATACATGATGAGCAAGGTTATCGATATGTTAGAGAAAAGCTCTCTCAGCAATATAACCTGAGTATGCGCGAACCAGATATTCAGGTGTGGAATGTTGATTTAAGAGGAGATCGATCACTGACCCTTAGGCACACACCAAACAGCCGAGTCCCCTTGGGTAAAAGTACAGACGAAGTACTCAAGCACATACATCGTTTGTGGGGGTTTGACGTTCATTTATTTAGTGTTGAAGAAGGGCTGACAGTAGATGAATATCACTGCCCTCCCATCACGTAGCCGCCTGAAGACGAAGTCAATTAGTGAGTATTATTTAGGGCTAACTCTCGACAAAAGCTCTTTCGATTACGTAATGCCCGGCATTCCCCTGACGCGCTTCAACAAAGCCCATATCATCAAGTATACGACAAGTATCTTTAAGCATACTTGGGCTACCACAAATCATAAAACGATCATCATCAAGGTTTAACTCTGGTAGCCCTAAGTCTTTAACAAGCTTGCCACTCTCCAGCGCATCGGTAATTCGACCTTGAGTTTCAAACTCATCACGTGTCACGGTTGGGTAATAAATAAGCTTGTCTTTGATAAACTCACCAAAAAACTCATTTTCCGGAAGCTCCTTTTTGATTTGCTCTTGATAGGCCAGCTCTGAAACAAATCTCGTACCGTGCGTTAGAATTACTTTATCATATAATTCATAGGTTTCCGGATCCTTGATGATACTCATAAAAGGCGCCAAGCCAGTACCGGTACTAATCAAATATAGGTTTCTGCCAGGCAGTAAGTTATCAACAATCAAGGTGCCAGTCGGTTTTTTACTCAACAGTATCTGGTCCCCCACTTCTATTTTCTGAAGCTTAGATGTCAACGGACCATCAGGTACTTTAATACTAAAGAACTCCAGCTCTTCCTCATAATTTGCACTGGCAATACTGTAGGCACGCATCAAGGGCTTACCTTCGTGTTCAAGCCCCATCATAATAAAGTGGCCATTCTTAAAACGAAAAGACGGATCACGACTGGTCGTAAAGCTAAACAATGTTTCATTCCAATGCTTCACACTCGTGACAGTTTCTTTCATAAAGCCAGACATACGATTTCTCCAATTGAATTTAACTTGCCAGAAACAATACGCCCAACTAACATATCTGTAAAACAGGTTTATTATATATCTTTATTCGGTTTTTCCGATTTATTAAACTAAGGCTTTATCATTGAAGTATTCACTCAAGCAAATTGAAGTATTCATTGCGACCGCTAACTTTCAAAATATTACTTTAGCTGCCGAAGCGCTAAATATGTCTCAATCCGCTGCGAGTGAGTCACTCAAGAATCTTGAAAGCCAGTTTGATATAAAACTATTTGATCGGGCTGGTAAACGCTTACAACTCAATGATTTCGGGAGATTAATTCGAAAGCAGGCAGAAACACTGATTGACCAAGCAAAAAGCCTGGAGCTGAGCTTACAGCAGAACCAGCTTAGCGCGGACCTAAATATTGGCGCCACGTTATCTATCGGTAACTACCTGGCTATTCACATTCTTTCAGAGTTCAAAGGTAAATTCCCGACCGCTAAAGCAGCACTAAGCGTTGGCAACACAACTAAAATTACCGAGCAAGTCGCAAACTTTGAGCTCGATGTGGGGCTAATCGAAGGCGAGGTGTCTCATCCCGACTTAAACATTAGGCCTTGGATGGATGATGAGTTAGTGGTCTTCTGCGACCCGAAATCTGAGCTAAGTACGCTTTCATACGTTAGTGACCAACAGCTAAGCAAAGCAAAATGGATTCTGAGAGAGGCAGGTTCAGGAACACGGCAAGCATTCGATAACGCAATGCAGGGAGTGCTTCATGAACTTAATATTGAACTCGAACTTCAACATACCGAAGCCATCAAACGGGCAGTAGAGTCAGGTATGGGGATTGGGTGTTTGTCGAAAGTTACCTTAAACGATGCTTTCAAACGCTCATCGCTAATTGCCTTAAAAACACCACAGAGAGATTTCAAACGAAAATTTTATATCATCACACATAAGGACAAATACCTAAGCCCTGGCATACGAAATTGGCTAGAGCTTTGTTTTGAATACGCAGAACTCCACAATACCTATTCATAGCGGCAACTACTGATAAACTGGCCCTTCTCCATCAGGACGGGTTTTGAAGCGCTTATGCTGCCATAGATATTGTTCAGGATGACGCTTAATTGCTGCCTCTAGCGCCTGATTCCAAAGCTGCGCATCCTTTTGCGGGTCCTCACCAAAACCTTCAAAAACGGGTGAGAAAATGACTTCATATTGACCATTTGGTAGCCTAAACGGTGCGACATGCAAAACAGTCGCTCCCGTTTCACGCGCAATCCAACTTGGTGTAGAGATACAACCCGTACTAACACCAAAGAAAGGAACAAATAGGTCACAGCGTTTACCGAAATCCTGATCAGGAGCATACCAAACCTCACCGCCCCCCTTGATAAACTCGAGCATCTCTTTTAATTGATACTTACTGAAGCTTTGAATATCAAAGTTACGGTTACGCCCACTTTCGATCATCCAGTCTATTACGGGGTCGTTATTTGGGCGATACATATAGCCAGGTCGCTTAAGCTGAGTCCCAACCAAGGGCAAGGTCATATCGATAACACCGAAGTGGCCTCCTATCAACAAAACACCGGTGCCGCGGTTCTGCGCGTCTAATAGGTGCTCTTTACCAATCACCGTCATCGTATCAAGATACGGAGTAACATCTCGCCACCAAAGTTGCAGCATCTCAATCAAGCCTTCAGCAGTAGAAATAAAACTGCCTTCAATTATCTCATTTTGCTTGTCACTGCTAAGCTCGGGGAAACACAGCTCTATATTCTGCCGGGTCACCTTGCCACGGTTTTTCATGCGTCGATAAACGAAACGCCCAAGGCTTTCTGCATACTGATGCTTTTTGTTCATCGGCAGCCAAGCGAGGCAATATAGAATAAAAACGATTAACCAGGATGGCCATAATGTTGGATGCCACAGAGGGCGTGTTTTCTCAGTCATAGCGCTTATTTTATTATTGTCTTTGCCAGAACAAGGAATAAGATTTGGACAAGTATAAGGTTTAGTCGGCCAAATCCTCAATTCTTTTCAAGGTATATACATCATAACGACAACTCTTACCCACTAACTGAAGGGACGGCTTAATTCCTTTTATTGCATCGCCCTTGCGCGGCCGCTTTACCACCACTCGATAACGAGCCTTAGACAATGCCGCCTCTAATAAAGCCTCATCATCCAGATCTTCTCCTACAAGCGTTTGAAACAGCCGCATTTCCTTTTTGACTAAAGACGACTTTTCTCGATGCGGATACATTGGGTCCAAGTAAATGACATCAGCAAGCTTCTCTGGTTGAGAGTTCATCCAAGTCGTCGCGTCAGATTCCACTAAGGACATTCGTTCAATGATCGACTTTATCTCTTCCGTTTCTTCAAAACGCTGAGCAGTTTCATGACCCGCCTCTGCCAAAGCAGCGCGCAATAACTCGGCAATAAGTGGTGAGCGCTCTAGCATGGTCACCTGACAGCCCAATGACGCTAAAACAAATGCGTCTCTACCCAGCCCTGCTGTTGCATCGAGTACCTTAGGCGTAACACCTTTATTTAGCCCTACGGCCTTGGCAATCATCTGCCCCCTGCCACCACCAAACTTAAGTCTATGCCCTGTTTTTCCACCAAAAAAGGAAGCACTAACCGGCCCCGGAGCACCTTTACCAAGTTGCAGAATCGAGACTGTTCCGTCGCAATAGTAAAGCATATAAGAAAAAGCCTGAACAGGCTCGGGAAGATTGCGTTTAGGCTCTATAGGAGCCCCTGACAGGAATGGTAGTTGGTGACGGCTTGCAAACGCAGCAGCTAAGGTACTTTCTTCTTCACTGCAAGCGTAAACACATAAATCAGATAAATTCATTCAGACAAATAAGTCGAGACCAACCAACTCACCTTCTTCATAGGCTCGCCCCGCCTCTTCAGTTTGCTGATATGTAGAAAGCGCTTGCTGCGCTTTAAGAGGAGCAGAGTCCAGAGCATCAAGGCGTTGAACGCGACTCTGTTGTAATTCATTGCTTTTGCGCTCTAAATCTTCAGGGGCAGCAATTCGGCGAGGGACATCAACTCTAGCCTCATTACTT
The DNA here is from genome assembly GCF_001635675.1 of Oleiphilus sp. HI0061. Taxonomy (NCBI): domain Bacteria; kingdom Pseudomonadati; phylum Pseudomonadota; class Gammaproteobacteria; order Oceanospirillales; family Oleiphilaceae; genus Oleiphilus; species Oleiphilus sp. HI0061. The sequence goes on from NZ_LWFE01000469.1 coordinate 6,078, forward strand.
CGGCTATCAGCATTATCCTGAGGGTTAGGTCTTTCTTGAGAGGGTTTCTTTAAACCTTCAGGTATGACCGGCGCAGCAATTAACGAATTTGATAACTCCATACTGCCCTCCTGTTTAATTAGTCATACTGAAGTTTTATTTAGGGCCTCTCATAATAATACTTCTAAGTAGCTATTAAGGTCGACCCATCCAAAATAAGACGTATATTGTTTCTATTTTAGCCAGAAAAAGCCATTAAGGCTAGTAATACTAAACCGAGCAGTAAACGGTAAATAACAAACGGTGTAAAACCTATGCGCTCTAGAAACTGTAAAAACAAATGAATACAGGCATAAGCGCTCACAAAAGCAACACCAGTCCCAAGCGCCACCAAGAACCAGTCGTCATTCGTTCCCGTTTCTAGCAACTCTTTTGTTTTAAGCAGGCCTGCTGCCGTGATGAGAGGAATAGAAAGCAGAAATGAGTACCTAGCCGCAGCATCACGACTGAAACCAATTAACAAGGCCGCTGTCATAGTGATGCCTGAACGGGATGTTCCCGGAATCAAGGCTAACGCCTGGCTAAAACCTATGACTAAGGCCGCTTTAACGTCTATATCTTTAAGGCTAAGCTTACGAGAACCAAAGTGATCAGAAGCGTATAAAGCAAGCCCAAATATTATTGTTGTCGTCGCGATCACGGCAGTGGAACGCAAGTTTTCACTTATAAAGTCATTAAGAAGGAAACCAGCCAAACCTGCGGGTATCGTTGCCAGAATAATCAACCAGGCCAAGCGACCATCATTAGACTGCTCTTTAAACGACACGCTCTTGAACCATGCGCCACTCAGTTGAATCACTTCTCTACGAAAATAAATGACTATCGCCATCAAGGTGCCAACGTGAACCGCTACATCAAAAGCCAAGCCTTGATCTTCCCAGCCCAAAACTTGTGAAGGCAAAATCAGGTGAGCGGAGCTCGATATGGGTAGAAACTCCGTCAAGCCCTGAACAAGTGCCAATATAACTGCTTCAAACCAAGTCATTTTTAATCCTTAACTATCAATCCATATAGCGAGTAGCACTTAGGCTCTACCCGGCAGTTTTTTCCATGTAACCGTATTTCTGACATAGGATGGCATCGCGTCTTCTAGTAGCCCTGCTACACCTTTAAAATGCGCATAACGAGCCAGCTGACAAATAGCATGAGCCTCTGGTCTCATCTCAGCATCAAAACTATCCAAATGCCCTTTTACATCCGAAGGGAAACGTTCAGAGTAGTCAAAGCCACTACCGACACCAATAATAGGCCCATCCGTGATCGCGTCAGGCAAGCTCACTAATTCAGGTTTAGTCACATTTTCAATACCCAAAGTCTCCACCCGATAATAAGGATCCTCGTTCCCGTTGCTCTGTTTCTCCACTTTGCAGCAAGCCCAATACACCTCATCCATACGTGCATCAATTGCTACAAGCACTTGAGAAATACCGTACTTCAAATAGCTTTGTAGGGCTAGAGCTTGGATATTAGATATGGCATAGATATGACAGTCACTTCCGTAGGCCAAGCCTTGCGCGATACCAGTCGCGATACGAATACCCGTGAACGAACCTGGCCCACAACCAAAAGCAAGCGCATCCAGATTTTTAGCTTTTAACTTACCGTGGCCCAAACAGTCTTTCACCATAGGTAAAATTAACTGAGTATGACTTCGAGGGGCTTTTTCGCACACCTGATACATTGTTTGCTCACTCCACAATGCTGCAGAGCAATTATCAGAAGAAGTATCTAAAGCAAGAATTTTTGGCATAAAGAGGGTCGTAAATAACAACAGGCCCCTTAAAAAAGAGGCCCGTTTCAGTGAACAATGAAGGAAGTGTCTATCTTATGCGTCTAAACCATCAACAATTTGCTGTTTGATCTGAGCCATATCACCAACACCATCAACCTTCACATATTTTGGTGATTCATCTGCGCCGGTATCAGCCCAAGACGAATAATACTCAACAAGAGGAGCCGTTTGCGAATGATATACACCTAAGCGCTTACGAACGGTTTCTTCCTGATCGTCTTCACGCTGAACCAAGGCATCGCCAGTTTCATCATCTTTACCCGCTACCTTCGGTGGATTGTAATCAACATGATATACGCGACCACTTGCTTCATGCACGCGACGACCACTTAGACGGCTAACAATTTCTTCGTCAGGCACGTCAATTTCAACAACCGCATCAATCATGATTTTTTGCTTTTTAAGCGCTTCAGCTTGCGGAATCGTACGAGGAAAACCATCAAATAAGAAACCGTTCTCACAGTCATCCTGTTGAATGCGCTCTTCAATCAATTCAATGATTGTTTCATCAGAAACCAGGCCGCCAGATGCCATGACTTCTTTAACCTTCAAACCTAGTGGTGAGCCCGCCTTTACAGCCGCACGCAACATATCCCCGGTAGAGATTTGCGGAATACCATATTTCTCAGTCATAAACTGAGCTTGTGTACCCTTGCCTGCACCTGGTGCGCCTAACAAAATTAATTTCATATACGGATTGCTCCCAATATTCTAAAGCTAATGATAAAAATTGAATCTATTTCTAACGACAGCCTACTAGCGCCACACAATAAAAACTCAAGCATGTATAGGGGTATTAAGTAATTCGCTCAAGTATAGCGAGCTGTCGCTAATCTATTCTTTTATGTTTCGAGCTACAGAACCCTTCAACAAGGCTCTCATACTGACTGCAAGCTCGACACACATATGTAATTCGAAACGCCGCATTATACGTACTTGATGGACACAGTGGAAGCCTGAACCTAGATATGCTCAATTGAGCCGAATAGATAGGGTAAAACACCCTATAGAATAACACCTAGTAGGTATAATAATGACTTAATCTTATAATTATGCCGCCATCTGACGAATCATCTCATCCAGGCTTTGGCACTGTTCGAGTAAAGAATCCAATAAAGCCATCCCTTGCTCTTCCTGTATACCCAAACCTTGCATTAATTTCTCACAATCATGCAAAGCGGGCTCATCACCAATCCCTTTCGCTGCCAATAGCGCATTAGCCAACTGCACTAATTCTACATACTTTTGGTGCTTACCTTGATAGTCTTTTTTCTGGTGCATACCGGCTACCGTAATACTTGATTCCGGCATTCCCCATAGTTTTAGTAACACTGCACCAATAGAGGCATGCCCTAAAGCAATAAACTCTTGCGCGCCCCCCATTCCAAAGACCTGCTGTTCGATTTCAGCCATGCTCAACTCCGGCTCAGCCTCTCTAAGCTTATTGAGCATTTGGAACTCTGGCGGAAAAAGATGACCAACTAATAAAATACCAAAATTGTGAAGCAAACCGGCAAGATAAGCATCGCGCTCGTTCAGCTCTATATCAGGATCGGCCAATAAAGCTAAGGCTTGAGCCAACACAGCACTATAAAGTGAATGCTGCCAAAATGATTTTAAACCCAAGGGCCCTGCCGCAGGTATATTGAAAGCTTTTCCTGCCGCTAAACCCATCGATAGCTGAGATACACGATCAAAACCTAGCACGATATTCACAGCATCTTTTACACACGTTAATTCGCCTCGATAAGAAAACAACGCTGACCGGGCATAACGCATCACCTGTGAGGCTAGACTCGGATCTCGCTCTATCACCTCAGCCAATTGAAATACATCAGCATCGGGGTCGCTGGTCAGGTGCATGATTCGTATAGCAGTTTCTGGCATTGGTGGTAACTTATATAAACGACTTAACTTCTTCGCAATGCCATCTAGGGTCAAGCCCGCATTATGAGGCAAATTTGAAACCTTCTGCCCCGATCCTGACTTAGGCTCCTCACCCGCAAGCCAAATAGAAACTTTTGCCTTAATCGCGCCATTCATTGCCATACGAAAAGACGGTCCGGGAATCTTTAATAAGGTGCTTGAGCAACCACTAGCAGAGAATACAAACTCCAGTTCCAGTANACTGGTATCTAGAATAATCGGCAAACCATAGGCAGTTGCGAGAATCGGGTACATCCCGGTTTCACAATCCTTAAATAGCTTTCGTGAGTTTTCATCACTTAAAATTTGAAAAGATCTACCCAATGAGTCATTAATTAATTCAATATCCAATTTTGTGCCAAAGGGGATCACCGCAACCGCCGGGCCTTCCTCATCGAGTAAAGTAACAGGTACTGCACTCATTTCCGGAATCGCCTGTGCCTGCTCCAGGGCTTGTGCAAAACTTAAACTGCGAGCGTGATGAATCTGCTGACAGATCAATCCCTTGTGATTGATAAACTGGTTTAGTCTGGAAGCTATGGGCACAATGATTTACCTAAGTATTAATTGATAAACGGAGCAAGAACTTTTGGTGGCGCCGTGACGGAATACTTACCGAGTGTAGAGCTATCCGCAAAAATAACTCTACACCACTTCACACGCTTACGTTTTTAAGAACTTCGTTGCAAACGCTTACGCAGTCGATTCAAACACAAGAGCTGAACTAGCCCGTATTTCGAATTCCAGCAGCGATACCGGCCATCGTTACTTTTAAAGCTGTTTCAACTAAATCACGCTCTTGCTTACCTTCAGAGCTTCGCTCGGCTAAACGGTCACGCCTCAACAGCTCCGCCTGCAAATAATGTAACGGATCAGTATAAGGGTTCCTAACATTTAAAGAACCTTGTAGCTGGGGATGATTTTCCTGAAGCGCCCCTTGCTTTTTAACTTTATTAACCAGCTTAACTACATCCAAAAAGCGATGGCGAAGCGAACGCCCTAAAGGCTTCAAGTCATCAGATACCAGCAGCTGGTCATAGTAACGCGCGATCCGCGGATCACCTTTGGCAACAACCATTTCTAACATATCAATATGAGTATTAAAGAAGGGCCACTGGATAAACATTTCATCTAGGGTCTCTGCCTTATCAGACTCTAGAACGCTCGCCAAGGCCTCATCGCTACCCAACCATGCCGGCAGCATAAGCCGTATCTGCGTCCAGGCAAAAATCCACGGTATTGCTCTTAAACTTTCAACACCACCGGTCGCTTTTCGCCTTGCAGGCCGACTACCTAAAGCTAGCTTGCCCAATTCTTGCTCAGGGGTCACCGAGCGGAAATAAGAAACAAACTCAGGATGCTCTCTTACTATCTGGCGATAGGAAGCCAGGGCAACGCCAGTCATCTTATTCATCAGCTCTCGCCACTCTTGCTTAGGCTTTGGAGGCGGCAACAAGCTAGCTTCAACAACTGCATTCAGGTATAGCTTTAAACTCTGTTTGGCAACACTTGGAATCCCGAACTTAAAGCGAATCATTTCGCCTTGCTCCGTGATACGGAAAGAGCCAGCTACCGAACCAGGAGGTTGAGAAAGAATCGCCCTATTCGCTGGGCCACCACCGCGACCAACCGTGCCGCCGCGACCGTGAAACAAAGTCAGCTTAACACCATGTTTTTGTGCAACCTCAACCAGACTTTCCTGCCCCTGATATTGAGCCCAAGCGGCTGTCATCTGACCTGCATCCTTAGCAGAATCAGAGTAGCCAATCATTACCTCTTGATGCCCTTTACAGTACTCCTGATACCAAGGTACTGATAATAAGCTATCAATAGCCTCCTTCGCCCCGGACAAATCGTCGAGGGTCTCAAATAAAGGCACAACGCGCATAGGGAACTGAATGCCCGACTCCCGTAAAAGTAGGATGACAGTCAATACATCGGAAGGTGTGCTGGCCATGGAAATAACGTATGAACCCAACGCTGACTCAGGCTGAGAAGCAACCACGTCACACGTAGCCAACACTTCTCGCACATTATCACTGGCGGGCCAGGAACGAGGTAAAAGCGGCCGATTACTGGACAGTTCTTTAATAAGAAAGGACTGTTTCTCCTGCTCGCTCCATTGCGCAAAATCCCCCATACCCAAGTGCTGGGTAAGTTCGGACATCACTTCGAGATGACGCTCGGAATCCTGACGAATATCCAGCTTTACTAATTCCAGACCGAAACACTGTACTCGCCTAATGGTATCGAGCAACAGGCCATTTGCCACGGAATCAAGACCCGTTTCTTTCAAAGAATTGAAGCACATCAATAAAGGTTGCATCAATTCAGAATTTTCCCTGAGTATATCTAATTGCTCTACATCTTCACCGCTTGCCTTTCGCGCCGCCCATTCCCTAGTGTTTTGCAGTCGACGACGCAGGTCAGCCAGTATCACGCGGTAGGGTTCATTCTGATTTCGCTCCTGCCCTTGCAATATTCGATCAGCCTCTTGCCTCAATTCCAGAGAACAGTTCCACATTGACAACTCATTCAGCAAGTCACGAATATCTCTCAAATACAAATCTGCTGCCATCCAACGGCTCAGACTCAGGACCTCTTGCGTCAACTCTGCCGTAACGTTTGGGTTACCATCGCGATCCCCCCCCATCCACGAAGCAAAGCGAATGGGTGAAAACTGTGGGGGTAGTTGAATACCAAATTTATCGCTAACCGCTGCATCAAACTCACGTAAGAACTCGGGTAAGGCGGTCCATAAACTGTTCTCTATTACTGCAAAGCCCCACTTTGCTTCGTCGACGGCCGAAGGCCTGACCTGACGAATCTCGTCTGAATGCCACGCTTCACAAACCAAGCGATTCAAACGTTCACAAATACGCTTCTGCTCTAAATCATTAAGATCGGAACGATCCAGCTCAGATAAGCACTCAGTAATGGCTTCATACTTAAGTATCAAGGTTCTACGTGTAACCTCAGTGGGGTGAGCCGTCAATACGAACTCTATATTCATATCTTCAAGCAAGCTTGCCAAGTCTTCTTCTTTGGTACCTGAGGCCTTCAAACGGTCCAGCAGTTGGTCAAAGGTTTCCAAACCGTCTTCTCTATCGGTGCGATTCCGTCTTACCCCATGATACTGCTCAGCAATATTTGCCAGGTTAAGAAACTGGTTAAACGCTCGAGCAACAAATAACATCTCATCGTCCCCCAGGTCCTGAAGCAAACGAACAAGTTCTGGATGCGCATCCCCCGCATCAGCTTCACGATCCTGCTTTGCCGCAGCCCTAATGGCTTCCAACTTCGCCACAAACTCCGAACCAAGGTGTTCTTCAATATTCTGCCCTAACAACTCACCAAGCAAACGGACATTTTCTCGTAAAGAAGGGTGTAATTCTGACATATACCTTTTCCAAATGTGTTTGATTATCAAGGCTAGCAAGCAAGCTGATCACAAGCTCGTGACTACAAGCCAATCCTTATTTGCGCAAAATAGTAAAAACTAGATATATAAATATGGAGCACAATCCACAACAAGTAAACCATTAACAAAAGCACACACTTTTAAGTGTCTACTTTTTGAACAAACAACCTACACTTATTCTTGTAGTTAAGCGTAAAAAATGAACAACCCGACCACACAAGGATTCAAGCTATGAAAATAAAAGCCTTAGCAGAATGCTGGGAACAACAAGCCAAAGCAACATTTACTTCTGAAGACTACACATTCCGACTCCCCTTAGAAGATGCAGCGAAAATTAACGCACTAGCAGAAATGTACCCCAAAAGAACAAAAAGTGAGATCCTTGGAGAGCTGCTATCGGCTGCTCTTGATGAACTTGAAACCAGTTTCCCTTATATCGCGGGTAAAAAAGTCATATCGAAAGATGAAATGGGCGATCCAATGTATGAGGATGTAGGCCCGACCCCGAAATTTATGGAATTGAGCAAGAAATACCGCTCAACCTTGAAACAGCAAGGCAAGAAAGCCGCAAATGGTTAGCTCTTTGGCACCCTCCCGCTACAACAAGGAATATACTGGAACAGCTACTGCTAGCGAATGTTTGGGAACATTCGTCAAGCAACTCACTTCCTGATCTTCGTCACTTCCGGCGTTTATTTTTAACGCCTATCTTCGTCACTTCCGGCGTTTATTTTTAACGCCTATCTTCATTCGCATCCTGGGCAAATATCTGTTATCTCAAACAGGAAAACTGCTTAGGATCGCCAGTCATAACCAAAAGATCTAAGCACTCACCTGCATAACATTGATAAAAGCAAACACTATTCTAGACTTATACTGTTATACAGATTTTAAAAACACTAAGTATTGCTAGTTTTCTTAGCTAATTTTGTTTTAATTTCAAAGCATTACTAAGTTTCTTCGTAGTGGCTTAGCGACCAATGAAGATGATAAGTAAATATACTCTTCCGTAAACCGACACATAATAATTAAGATTCATATGTATAATATA
>NZ_LWFE01000470.1:0-876 GCF_001635675.1 Oleiphilus sp. HI0061
CGACCAGGGAACACAATACCGTTCAGGCATTTACACCTTCAATGACGAACAAAGCAAACTTGCTAATGAAAGCCTACAACAATACCAAGTAGCGCTAACAGCGCGGGGGTTTAGCGAAATCACTACCGAGATTAAACAAGCCTCTGAGTTTTACTATGCTGAAGAATATCACCAGCAATACCTTGATAAGAATCCCGACGGCTACTGTGGCTTAGGTGGCTGTGGGGTCGAGCTGTTCTAGTAATGCGGTAAAGCCCCTGGAAAAAACACTGTCCGCACCTAAGGAGATCTATTACTATAAGCGAAACTAAATAGAGGCTTGATCAATGAACTATTCAAAACTTGGTAGCAGCGGCATTAATGTTTCACGAGTATGCCTGGGCTCGATGACCTGGGGCACACAAAATACTCAGCGCGATGCCAGTGAGCAAATCGACTTCGCCTTGGCGCAAGGCGTGAACTTCATTGATACAGCAGAGATGTATGCAGTGCCACCTTCAGCCGATACCTATGGCAAAACAGAAAAGATGATAGGTAACTGGCTGGCAGCTAATTCGAGTAAACGAGGTGACATTATTCTGGCCTCAAAGATTGCAGGAAATGGCCTACCTTGGATACGCGGGGGTGGTGACATCACGGGTGAGTCGATTATCACCTCAGTAGACGCATCCTTAAAGCGCCTTAAGACCGACTACATCGACCTCTACCAACTCCATTGGCCCAATCGTACCTCGCCTCACTTCGCCAAACATTTCCCTGGTCGAATTTCTTTTACCGATGTAGACCGTCAGGCACACTCCGATCAAATGCTAGAAATTCTTCAGGCTTTAAATGACTGCATCAAAGCCGGGAAAATTAGACATTGCGGTTTATCAG
>NZ_LWFE01000471.1:0-951 GCF_001635675.1 Oleiphilus sp. HI0061
TCGTAATGATGAGGTTAACAAGATTTACCATATGGCCGTTTTCGGTAAGTGGCCAAAGCATAAAAAGCGCGTTGACGCGCCCCTTAAGAAGAATGAATTAAAATCTGGTGAACGCATTGTTGTTGTACACCAGGACGGGAAGCCAAGTCAGACCTTGTTCAAGATCTTATCTAGTGCTGAGAATTTTACCTTAGTCGAAGCTAAGCCGGTGACCGGGCGAACTCATCAGATTCGTGTTCATGCCGCATTTTCCGGGCATGCAATTGTGGGGGATGATAAGTATATCCCGCGCGATTTGGTGCAGTTTAGAGGAATGGAAAAAGCTCGATTGATGCTGCATGCAAAAGAGATTCACTTTACCTTGCCTGGCGGTAGGGCGATGAGTTTTGAGGCGCCCTACGACGAAGTATATGAAGCTAATTTGAAAAAGATGGGCTTGGTGTAGTGTTATGAAGTACCCTGTATATATATTTGATTGGGACGGGACTTTAGTCGACTCTGAGCAGCATATTGTTGCGAGTCTTGAGTATGCCGCTAATAAGCTCTCCTTGCCCGATCTCGGGCATGATGCCTATAAGAATATTATTGGTTTAGGGATGGTGGAGGCTTTGCAAAGCTTGTATCCAAGCCTGTCGGATAAGGATGTTGAAAATATGCGGCAATCTTATGCGGAGTTCTTTTTTCGCCGTGAGATGACGCAGGAAAATCTGTTTGACGGCGTTATTGAGACGCTTGAGGCGCTTAAGGCGGGTGGTCTTAGTTTGGCAGTTGCTACAGGTAAGAGTCGAAATGGCTTGAATCTCGCGTTAAAGGCGACCGGGCTTGGGCACTATTTTGATATTGAGCGCTGTGCGGACGAAACACGCTCAAAACCTCACCCAATGATGCTGGAAGAGATTTGTTCATACTATGGTGTGCCTGCGAAAGAGTGCGTGATGGTTGGCGACACGG
>NZ_LWFE01000472.1:0-664 GCF_001635675.1 Oleiphilus sp. HI0061
TACCCAAGGAGCAGAACTGCATATTGCAGTTGTCGATGTCGACCAGCAGCCCTCCCTTGGTCCCAAGGCAATTATCTCGACACTACCGTCTGAGTTGGCAGGTCAATTTAACCNTCTAGAACTTCATGCAAGAGAGCTACAGCGAGTCATTGACCAGCTGAAGTCCAACTACGCGCATTTAGGCATCTACGACCGCCGGGGCCGCGAGTGGGCCTTTGCAGCAAGAGACAAAGGCGGCTTTGAACTTGATCAAGACTGCCTAAACAATGCCTTGAAGGGTAGCGTTCAGCAATACCAGCATATGAAAGGCGACGCTCCGGACTCCAGAATAACGACCTGTTACCCAATCATTAAGGATAATAAAGCCATAGGCCTAGTCGTCATCGATGAAGCTGCCAGCCATGTACTTGAACAACACAAAACCAGACTACAAGCTATTGCAATTAAAACCGGCGCTATCATTGCCCTGATCATCGCACTGATGTTTATCTATGCCCTCATTCTGGCCCAACGCATCACCAAATTAAGCCACAGTGCCCACAATGCTATTGACGGGCAAGGCCGAATCATCAGCACTGACAATATCTCTAGTAAAACAGCACCCGATGAATTGGGGGACTTGTCACGCAGCATCAGCAGCTTGCTTAAGCAGCAACAATCCTAT
>NZ_LWFE01000473.1:0-1390 GCF_001635675.1 Oleiphilus sp. HI0061
GTGAGCACTTGGTAGCCTCGAAGCAGTCTGATGGTTTAGGTATTTATGCGATTAGTCCTGAAAGTCACACCGCTTTATGGGATGAGTATTTAGCTTTTCAACCAGACCTGGCGAGTACCGTACGGGGTTTGGCTTCGCAAAGGGCATTTTTGGAAAACCCTCATGCTGAACTTGCAACCAATCTTGTTTATGCAAGCGCGATAGCCTGGTTGTTGACTCAGTACCGTAAGAATTGTGAGCAAGACCCGGTATCTGGATATGAGGATATTGCCTGATTTTCAAAGCAATTCTTAGAACGGCTTTACCTTGGCTATCTCTTCTTTCAAGCGTCGCTTATATTCATCCTGATCTTCGATATCTTTTAACTTTGCATAGATGGTTTGTAAGTCTTGTTTGTACTGTTTCATCTTCTTTACATCGTCGCTTAAGAAAATCGTATAAGCTTTCATTGAAAAGCCCAAGACCAGGATGAAAGGGAGCGATAGAAGTGAAATGGAATGTAGGGTCAGAACCACTAGCCACTTAAGCAAGCCAGAAACACTGTTCCTGTTATACAACGGTAAAGTGAGGGCGTTGGTCCAGACTGAATAGTTTTTTCGAAGAGCTTCAAGAGCTTTTTTGTGGCCGACCCAAGACGGTGTAAACATCGCAAGTAGATCATAGTCTTTGCCGTTATCGAGCCGAATACGCATATTGAAACCTTCAGAATATACAGAGGGAATTATAGTAAAGGTCTAGCAGGAATATGCCAAGTAATGAGGAACTATTTTATAGCTCCTGTGGTGCTTTGTTGAGGGGGGCTATTCGTGATTCGTTATACTGCTCTAAAGGAATTATTCGATATCCATCAGCTATTTGTAGTATCTTACTTCCCGCTGCCGATACTTTCTTTAAGCCTATAACAAACCCTACCAACAGACCTATACCGATGAGTACTAAGCCTATAATGGTGATAATTAACCAGCGATTGATACTGTCGACAATCGGCGTTACGGTTTCGTCCCGAACTGTTTTAAGTGACTGAGTTAGCAGCTCATTTGAAGGCTGTTGAGCCTTCTTAATGGTTTCGGGAAAGCTACCAGCTGCCCGATTGAGTTTGTTGGTCATGCTGTCTACTTTATCGGCCAAGTCATTAATCAAACGCAACTGCTCGGGAGAGAGATCCTGAAGATTTTCTGAAACCTCATCCAGGGCAAGAGATAGCTTTTCGCTAGCTTCTCGGAGAACTATGCCTGACTCCTTCAACTCCTTGATCTCAATATTAATAGAGACATATTTTCCAAGGTCTTCAGAGGGCTGTTCAGGTGAAGGCATCTCTATCGAATTTGCATAAAGCTTTGCGCTGATACTTAAGCTAAACAGTATTAGTATAAGGAGGGAGGTCGTAACG
>NZ_LWFE01000474.1:0-683 GCF_001635675.1 Oleiphilus sp. HI0061
AATCCAAGCTTTTCAAGAGTCGCAATAAAGCAGCGCCCATTGCCGTATCTGTTAGCCGTAGTTCTTTCGTTTCCCGGGATGCGATCGATAAATCATTAAGAAACATAAAACGCTGCCAGTCTTCTTCAGCCGTGCTTTCCATGGCACCACGTAAAATTGGCAGATCGACTTTGGCCAGGCTTTCTCGCATTTGAAGTCGAATCCAGGACTCGGCATCGTTGAAGTTTTTTATCCAACGACACTCTATTGCATACTCCATGCCTTGCGAAAAGGCATAGCCACCTACCGGTAGGCTAACCGAGCTTAACTGCAGCAAACGTGACAGGGCTAAAGGATTACTCATTCGTGCGAATGTCCATCATGAGAATGACCGTGTGAATGTGAGTGCCCACCCTTGGAATATGCACCAGACTCAGGAGCGAACACTTCTCCTTCATGTGTCACCACTAAACCCAGTAAGTGCAGCATTTCTTCCAAGACGTGGTCAGGCTTAATTCTCAACCAACGCTCACCCACTTCAATTTTTGTATGGCGGTTACCCAAATGATAACAGGCACGCGAGAAAGTACGCCAGTCTTCACAGCTGGCATGCGCGACAGACTCAACAGCACCTTGAACCTGAATAATTTTTCCGCACTCAGACTTGAGATACTCTCCCACCAATAGAGGCTTGCCACGCTCTA
>NZ_LWFE01000475.1:0-1250 GCF_001635675.1 Oleiphilus sp. HI0061
CGCAGGTGTATTGATGAAGCGCTTGTTGACGCTAAAAGGCTATACGGTCGACCAGACACTAGAACAGGAGCAACAGAAGCAAAGAGCCATTACTGCAATTCGTCGCGGATTTAGCGAAGGTCATCTACAAGCAGTTATTGCTCAATCCTTTAGTTTGTCCGATTATCAGTCAGCTTTTTCAACCTTGTCTCTTAATAAGCATATTGGGAAAATTATTATCACGCCCTAGTAAGGAATGCTTTATACTGCCAGATATATAGACGCAAATAATAAAGATAAACCGGAAGGCCAGAATAAAAAATGCCTCATTACCATCAACAACTGCAAAGCCATGCTTTAGCTGACCTGACGAATAGAGCAAAGAGCGGCATATTAACCTATTTTGGTGTTTGGGTAATTCTGGCTTTTACCTTCAACCTTGATCAAGTCAACCCCAGCTTTCTCTATCTAAACACGGGGCTAATCATATTATTTGCTGCCTTGCGAATTGCTCATCTATTAATACTTAACCGTAGCCCCTCACCTAACATTCCCGTCTTACATCAATGGCTTGTCATCACTATTCTTGGTGCAGCACTTCATTGGGGCTGCATGTCGGCCTGGGTTATCTATGATGACAGTTTAACAGTGATGCAAACCGCTATTTTAATTATTACCCCCGCCTTCACTGTCGGCGGTGCTAGTACACTGAGCATATCTTCGGAAATCCGGACTCTCTACCCTATCTTTATGCTTCTGCCCGTGATTGGCGCCTTGATTCATGATGGCAGTACCAGCAACTTAATGTATGCCTTGTTATGCAGTATCTGCCTGACTTACATATTCACCTCTTCCAAAGCGAGCCATAACGACTACTGGTCTGCGATTACCAATCACTTGGTTGCAGAAGAGAGGGCTGAGCTCATGGAACAATTAAGCACCACAGATCCGCTCACACAGCTAAAGAATCGAATGTTCTTTGATAAAGAATACAGTAAAGAGTGGAAACGCTGCTCGCGAATGTCCTGCCCATTAAGTCTCATTATGATTGACCTGGATTTCTTCAAAAACCTCAATGATAACTATGGTCACATGTTTGGCGATGACTGTTTGAAGAAAACAGCCAAAGCGATCAACGATGAGGTTGCCCGACCTTCTGACTGCGTCGCACGCTACGGCGGTGAAGAGTTTATCGTTTTGCTACCTAATACAAACAAAAATGGTGCCGAGAATATTGCCAAGCGCATGCTTAAGGCAGTATCAGACTTAGA
>NZ_LWFE01000476.1:0-785 GCF_001635675.1 Oleiphilus sp. HI0061
CCATCAAAGCCAGCAGCGAGAAGATAAGGAATGCGCCCGACATGATCGATATGAACATGGGTCACGACAAGCGCTTTAATATGAGAAACTGGGAAGTCGATTTCAAGCTGGCTTTCACTCGACTGCCCAGAGGTCTCGGCCCCTTGAAACAATCCGCAATCAATCAGAATACCTTGTTGTTCAGAACTGTTTTTATCAGAAATGCGAAGCTCGTGACACGAACCCGTTACGCCATTCACCGCTCCGTGGTGTAGGATTTTCATGTGATGTCCTTATCAATTAAGTTAAGGGAAGAATATCACAACGCTCGCGCTAGATTCCAACAGGATGGTTTCAATCGAGTCTGACCCCGTTGTCAGCTAAGTATTGAACTATGTCAGGTGCCGCTGAGGATCTTGGCGACGATGTAATACACGAATAATCTCCACCGTATCGCCTGTAACCCTATAAAACAGGGTATGGCTCGCAATAGGTAGGCTTCTGGTGCCAGCTAGAAGTTCAGAGCGATCAACTCCTATCATGGCTTGTTCAGTGAGAGTCCAAAAGTGTTCTTTTATATTTTCAAGGTAGCTATCAGACTGGGTTTTCCCCCATTGCCGCAACCCGTACTGATAGATGTTTTTTAAATCAGTTTTCGCAGCAGGGGCTATAACAAGGTGGCGTGTTGGCATGAAACTTAAGCCATAATATCATTGAACAATGAATCTAAAGAGGATTTTGATTTAATAGAAATACCTTCACCGCTATCTATCTGGCCGGTGCCAACTTTCAGTTGCTCGCGTAAA
>NZ_LWFE01000477.1:0-511 GCF_001635675.1 Oleiphilus sp. HI0061
TTGATAGCTGTCGATAAGCACACCGTTGAAGGCTAAACCATCGATATAGAGAGCACCACTTTTTTGAGGATAGATTAGGTACTTTCGTTCAATGACCTCATAGCGTTGGTTATAAGCCATACGATAGTATTTATTTTCCTCGCCAAAAGGTTCAATGATGGCATTGCTTGTGGCGGGCTCACTTAAATTTCCGCTACTAAGCCTTCCTAAGGAAAATAAGCGAACGGTATATTGGATTTGTTCCTGAACGTAAACATCTGATTTGTCTGTTTCAACTTCAATAAAAACAGGGGGAGGGTTGTCCGCGTCGATGGGTGCTTTACCCTCCACAACCTCTATAACAATAGCTTCAGATTTGGCTCCTTGTAGTATTGCCTGAGGAATAGTTAGTGTACCGGCCTGCTTTGGGCTAAGCGTATAGTTCCATGTAACTTCGGTTGTTGTATCGCCATTAATGGAGCGCATACTATAATTCTGCTGGCGATCAAGGATCTCAAAGCTATCTTCAAGC
>NZ_LWFE01000478.1:0-909 GCF_001635675.1 Oleiphilus sp. HI0061
AAAACATAACAAGTTCGTCCGTCATGGCAGCTTATGTTACCGATGTATAATCTTCCATATCACAAATGCTACCTATTAGTTATTCATAAGTTTGAGGGTTTCAGCTAGACTCTTATTTTTATCTCGTCTCGCATTACTCTTTACTTAAGGAGCCATCGTGGATCTAATCGAAGCTCGATCTATGCAAGCCAAGTGCATACTCAATCTGATGACAGTTGTCGCCAAAGACAACCTTTCAATTACGCAAAGGGAAGATCTACCAGAAAAAGCCTACGATATTGGCTGCCTAGTGGGAATGCTTGAAGGCGAGATTTTCAAGATCGTCAAAAGTCGCAGTAGCATCGTCGACGACCTTCCTTTTAAAGATAAAATCCTCGAACAATTTGTGAACGGCGTAACTGTAGTTATTCATCGCTTGCTGCTCGACGAAAATCAGGACCAACTCGCTCAAGATCAAGCACGCCTTGATCGACTTCGACAAGAACTAAAACAAAATCTAGAACATACAGAAACCCTCCTGGAAAATGCTACTCGCCTTGAAAGTGCACTTAGCAATAATGCTTTATATCGTGACTCGGCAGAGGTCTTATCAACCTTCCAAAGCAATGTCGCGACCATGCAGAACATGTATCAGGTTAAGGCTCAAGAACATGAGATGTTAAATATACTTGTCGACAAGAATGAAGCCTTACTGCTACAAACCGACCACTCACTGTCAGCACTGCCAAAGCTAAGTGATGCCAGCAAACTAGTCGACCTCAAACAAGAATTTCTCCGTATTGAGCAAGACACATAGAAACTGTATTACGGGCCAAGCATGACCAACCTAATCGACCTTTCGCACAATATGCAAACCTTTAAAGAGCTACGCGTTCAACAAGACGGGCACGTCTTGCTTGTCTCGTTGAA
>NZ_LWFE01000479.1:0-775 GCF_001635675.1 Oleiphilus sp. HI0061
CAGAAAGCCGAGCTTAAAGCGATGGTATCGAAGAAGCTAAAGCGAATGGAAGAGCGCTGTGAGGATGACGATTAATTGAGGACATCAGATTTATCGGATGCTAGTTGTTGGTTGTGAAGCTAGACAAGGATGTTTTTTGCGTGGCGAGAGCCACGCTTTTTGTTTTCTTTGGTCTTATGAATATATCTTCAGTACACTCTTAGCTCTTAGTCTTTGATTTCAAAATGGAGCGAGTCAGTGAGTTGCTTGAGGAGAATTCCACGGTGTGTGTCGGAACAGATTAGAGCCATCATTTTTGACCTTGATGGAACGCTGGTCAGCTCGAGTCTCAACTTTGACCGAATGCGAAAAGATGTGGGTTGCCCGCCTGACGAAGATATTTTGGCCTACATCGATGCCCTGCAAGGCAAAGATAAAGAAGCGGCAAATGCCATTGTTTATCAACACGAAATGGCCGATGCGCGATCAGTTGAACTGCTTCCTGGAGTAGAAAGTTTGTTTGAACAGCTTTCTATAGGAGCATTAAAAACTGCGATAGTGACTCGAAATTCAAGAGAAGCAACTCGTCGTAAGTTAGAGCAAGTGGGACTACAAGTTGACACGATATTAACCAGAGAGTGTGCCCCTGCAAAGCCTCACCCAGGAGCCTTGCAGCAACTATGTCGTGAGTGGCAACTCAAACCTTCTGAGGCGGTGTATGTGGGTGATTATCTGTACGACCTATTAGCAGCAGAACATGCTAACATGCATTCCTGTTTATATGCTCAAGATCACT
>NZ_LWFE01000480.1:0-8304 GCF_001635675.1 Oleiphilus sp. HI0061
ACGAGTACCTTGAAAAGTGTAAGAAAGAGCGCCTTAAGCTAAAGGACGATTTGCTTGCGATTATCAAGAAAACAACAGCATAATATTTAGCTTAGTTTGTTATCAAGCCCGGTTACTTAATCGGGCTTTTTTAGTTTAGCGTTGGCAGATATATTCGAACCCTTGCCTGTCGTGATTAGCTCAGGCTGATAGCAATAGGGTCCTCGCTAAGGGGCGGTAAATAGTCAAGACGGGTCTTGTTTGTTGAGAAATAACTGAATGATTTGATGTGCTGCAGAGTAGGGGGTTACACTATTTTCCTGCACAGCTGAGCGGAGCTTAGGTAGTGCTGATTGAACTGGAGGGTGACTTTTAAGCTCCTGTTCCAACATATCTTTTACCAAGGTGTTCAACCATTCTCTATTTTGTCGGGCGCGTTTATCCTCAAATAGATTAAGGCCTTCTTCATTGGAGTGGCTTTTGCCTTGTTCCTGGTAGTCCAGAATCATGTCCCATACAGTCTCAATTCCGGTGTTCTCAAGAGATGAGCAGGTGAGAATTTGAGGTTTCCAAAAACCATCGTGCTGTAAGAGGTGAAAGGCATTACTGTAGTGGTTTTTGGTTTGCTGAGCCAAGCCTTGGTTAGGACCATCACTTTTGTTAACGACTAAGGCATCCGCCAGCTCCATAATGCCTCGTTTGATGCCTTGTAAGTCATCTCCAGCGTTAGGAAGCATCAATACGAGAAAGAAATCGACCATCGAGGCGACTTCATACTCGGATTGGCCTACACCAACGGTCTCTACGAGTATTACATCGTAGCCGGCGGCTTCGCATAGGAGCATTGTCTCACGGGTTCTAAGCGCGACGCCACCTAGCGCGCCTTCAGAAGGGCTGGGGCGAATAAAGGCATTGTCTTCACGGGCAAGTTTTTCCATGCGGGTTTTATCGCCAAGGATACTTCCTCCACGTAGAGGAGAGCTGGGGTCGACAGCGAGTACAGCTACCTTTTTTCCATTAGCGATCAGATGGCGACCAAAGGCTTCGATGAAGGTAGACTTTCCCACCCCCGGTACGCCACTGATTCCTATACGAAGGCTATTTCCGGTATCTGACAATAGCTCATTCAAGACTTGTTGAGCAGCCGCTCTGTCTTGGTCGCGCTTGCTCTCGACCAAGGTAATAGCTTTGGCTAGTGCTCGGCGCTGGCCTTTTTTGAGTTGCTCAAGATCGATATTCATACCAGGAAGCTAGGCAGACTCATTGATCGCCGTTAGCACTTGGCGAACACTATAAGGCACTTTTGTACCAGGCCCGAAGATTCCTTTAACTCCTGCCTGATAGAGTGTGTCGTAGTCTTGTTTAGGGATCACTCCCCCGGCAATAACGATAATGTCGTCCGCGCCTTGATTTTTGAGCGCCTGAATGAGCTCAGGAACTAGTGTCTTGTGTCCTGCAGCTTGTGAGCTGACACCGACGGCATGCACGTCATTTTCGACGGCTTGCTTGGCGACTTCTTCAGGGGTTGAAAACATAGGGGATAGGTCGATATCAAAGCCCGCATCGGCAAATGAGGTGGCAATAATTTTAGCACCCCTGTCATGGCCGTCTTGGCCCATTTTACAGACCAGCATTCTTGGGCGCCGACCTTGGGCTTTCTCAAAGGCTTCAATATCAGACTGTATTGCTTGCCAGTCTTCATCGCCCTCATAGGAGGCGCCGTAAACGCCGCTAATAGTGCGAGATTCCGCCTGAAAACGTCCGTATATTTCTTCCAGAGCATCAGAAATTTCGCCAACAGTCGCGCGTAAGCGAGCAGCATTTACGCTCAATTCTAGCAAATTGCCTTCACCTGTTTTCGCTGCCTCAGTCAAGGCTGTAAGCGCTGCTTTAACCGCATCAGAATCTCGATTTGTACGAATCGATTCCAAGCGCTTGATTTGTGACTCGCGTACAGCCACATTGTCTACTTCAAGTATATCCAGGTCATCTTCATGATCGAGCTGGTATTTATTGACACCAACAATGACATCTTCACCGCGATCAATGCGTGCTTGTTTTTTCGCGGCACTTTCTTCAATTCGCATTTTTGGAATGCCATGTTCTATGGCACTTGCCATTCCACCTTTTTCCTCGATTTCTTCAATTAATTCCCAAGCTCGATCAGCAATCTGCTGCGTGAGACTTTCCATCATGTAGGAGCCCCCCCAAGGGTCTGCAACCTGAGGAATACCTGTTTCTTCTTGAAGGATGATCTGAGTATTTCGCGCAATACGGGCAGAGAATTCTGTTGGTAGTGCAACCGCTTCGTCCAGAGCATTGGTGTGCAGTGACTGAGTGCCACCAAATACCGCAGCCATCGCCTCGATGGTGGTACGAATCACATTGTTGTAAGGGTCTTGCTCGGTCAAAGACCAGCCTGATGTTTGCGAGTGGGTTCGAAGCATAGAAGATTTGGGGTTCTTAGGTCCGAACTCATCCATAATCTTATGCCATAACAAGCGACCGGCTCTGAGCTTGGCGATCTCCATATAGAAGTTCATGCCAATGCCCCAGAAGAAGGAAAGGCGAGGCGCAAAGGCATCGACGTCCAAACCAGCTTTCAGTGCAGTTCTAACATACTCTCTGCCATCGCTAAGTGTGTAGGCTAGTTCCAGCGCTGCATCAGCACCGGCTTCCTGAATATGGTAGCCGGAGATTGAAATGCTGTTAAAGCGAGGCATGTTCTCGGAGGTGTAGCCGATAATATCGCCAATAATCCTCATGGATGGTTTTGGTGGGTAGATATAGGTATTGCGCACCATAAACTCTTTCAGAATGTCATTCTGAATCGTGCCTGAAAGCTGTTCTTGTGAAACGCCTTGCTCTTCTGCTGCAACGATGTAGCTAGCCAGGATTGGCAAGACTGCGCCGTTCATGGTCATGGATACCGATACTTTATCAAGCGGAATGCCGTCGAAAAGAATTTTCATATCTTCGACTGAATCAATCGCCACACCTGCTTTACCTACATCACCCGTTACGCGTGGGTGGTCTGAGTCGTAACCTCGGTGAGTCGCTAAATCAAAGGCAACTGATACGCCTTGTGCACCGGCAGCCAGGTTTTTGCGATAGAAAGCATTTGACTCTTCTGCGGTGGAAAATCCTGCGTATTGGCGGATGGTCCAGGGGCGGCCGGCGTACATCGTTGCCATTGGGCCACGTACAAAGGGAGCCATACCGGGAAGTGTCTGGGTGTGAGGCAGGTCTTTTGTATCTTCCTCGGTATAGAGCACCTTAACGGGAATACCTTCTGGCGTCTGCCAGGTCATTTCATCCGGACTGACCCCTTTCATTTGTTTGGTCGCAAGCGCTTCCCATTGCTCGAGTTGTGCGGCTAAATCAGGCTTTTTATCAGACATAGTATTTCTCGTTAAGTAATAGCTGCTCTATTGTTATGCTTATGTAAGTGCTTACTGATCCATGGGTTGGTTAAGCTCTATTAAAATGCCGTCGGCACTTTTTGGGTGGATGAAGATCACTTTACAATTGTGCGCACCAGGTGAAGGTGCATCGGAAAGGAATTGATAACCCTTTGCCTTCAAACGCTCAACATCCGCTTCGATATCGTCGCTGCGGAAACAAAGGTGGTGAATGCCACCGCCTTTCTTTTCCAAGTATTTCTGCACAGGGCCTTCACCGTTAAGTGGGTGAATCAATTCAATACTGGTTTTCTCAACGTCTAAAAACGCAGCACTGGTTTTTGCTTCAGGTACATCTTCCTGGCCTTTAAGGTTCAAGCCGAAGTCTTCCGCAAAGCGCTCTATGGCTTTCTGTAAATCTGGCACTGCTATCGCAATGTGGTCTAAGCCTGTAATCATTGTTTATTCTCCTAAATATTCGCCAAAAACTCAGTGCAAGCTTTGGTTTGTCTGTCTTTTATCTGCTCGTCTGTTTCAATAACGATTTCTTCATCAGGAACAATTTTGAACAGTGGCTGACCCTTCTTAATAATGGTGCCATCGTCTTCAAGCAGCACTTTAGCAATGGTGCCAGAGAACGGCGCAGCTATTTTATTGAACATCTTCATGACTTCAACGATATAGAGCGGATCTCCCGTCTCAAAGTGCTGGCCTTCCTCAATAAAGGGAGGCATATCAGGCGCTTCGCGCGAATAGAACATACCGCCTGAGCTGGCGAGAATCTCATCACTTTTCGCGACAGGTGGTGGTACTAGGACCTTCGCCATCGCTTCCTGATAATCTTTATTGGTTAAGTTCTCAGGAATGACTAAGCTCAGGTCATCAGCGACTTTCAGTTCGAAGAAACCTGTCTTGGCGGCTATGTATGGCAGTAATAGTAGTACTCTGCAGCCAGCTTGATAGCCTGCGTGGGCAGCTTTGATTGCGGCCCAGGTCGCTGTATCAAAATCGCTGTGCTTGGCAGCTTTTAGGGCTTTGTCTAAGTCGTTGAAGTTGCAAATATCCAGTTTTTCTTCAAGTGTGCTATAGAAGGAAAGTGCATCGCTGAGGATTTCCTGGTCATGATCCCAGATCATGGTGGCCGCTGGGTTCTCTCGTTTGTTTCCCGGGTGAAAGTCCATGTTAAGGAAGTGATAAGTTTCATCCAGGACTTTAATCGGGTTTTCTATCCAGGAGACCTTGCCCTTCTTATCAACCGAGAAGTGAGTTTGATGCATGGCCAACCAGCCGGATAACAAGTGTGGTTCAAGCATTAAGTGCTCAACCGGACGTGTAAGCAATAGGTGCTTGCGTTGCAATACGCTTTGCATTGCAGTCTTGTCGTCCTTGGATTTAAGGCTAGCAATATTTGCTTGGCAGACTTCAGCATAAACCTGGTTCAGGTCGTATTGCTGTGCCTGTTTTTTTAACGCGCCTACAGCCGTTAGATAGGGAACGATAAACTGGGTTGTTGGTTTCGCATGAATATTGTTGCCCATTATCCAGTTGACCAAGCCGTAATGGAATTCAAGGTTGGTGCCTAGATCCTTACCTTCCAGCTTAGTGCGGCGAAGTACTTCAGACATTTGTTCAAAGCTTTCCAGACGATTGTTGCCAACAGTCAGGAGTAGGGCGATATTACTATCGTAAGCACCGGCCAAGTGATAGGACATGAATACATCTGTATCAGGGTTGTGAAGACTGATGCCCTGGTCGTCACGAATTTCGCCATCAAGCGAATCTGACCAATGTTCAATCAAACCACCTGCATGGGGTGCCAAAGCTTGGTTAGTTGCATTAAGGCGGGCTTCAACCGAAGCATTATGACGCAATACGCGCTCGGGCTTGGGTAAGCGCTTGCCGTGTGCAGCGAGTAATACCATGGCCTCGACCAATGAGTGCACCGTAAAACTGTCATCAGCGTTGTCGGGGTTGACGAATTTCAGGCTATAACAGAGCTCTGTAACGCGGTGTTCAACCTGAATTCGGGTGTTCATTTCCATAAAGAAGTGTTTGTCGCGGTCAACGATACACTCGAAGGTGGATACGTTGTCCAAACCTACAGCCTGACCAAATACTTCGGATTCTTTTTCCATCGCCTGAAGGGTTTTGATCTCCTGGCTAAGGATTTTAGATTCGGCTTCACTACCGCGATGCAACGACTCTGTAAGCGCATGCTGTAAATCTTCGGTCGTAACCGATATTTCAAGCAGCTTTTGCTCGTGCATCTGCAAAGAGCAATCACGACCGCCCAAAGCCAGTGCCCATTCACCATTACCGATCACCTGGATTTCCTGGTGACGAGTGGTTTCGATATTCAACTCGACAAGAATATTCTTGTTGTCGCCTTGGCCTGTCGCTTTTACCTCGTTGAGGATCTCAAGTACTAGAGAAGGTGCTTCATCTGCTGCTTGGCTTAAGCGCTCTTCGATGCTGCCTTTAAAGCTTGAAGGGCTGGAGAGTATGCGTTGGCCTTTACCGCCGCCACCGCCGATGCATTTCAGGCGAATACGGTTTTCAGGGTACTCCTGGCCAATCTTGATTACTTGCTCGCGGATGGTTTCCTGAAGCTCTGCCACGCTATAAAGGTCGATGCCTTTTTTGTAGCCTGCATCAAGCACGACGTCGGCTTTATCTTCAATTGAGTCGGCATTTTCAAAGCGTTCTTGGTTGAGTGCTAAGCCTTCTTTTTTGACTAAAGACAGTAGCGCCTTTTCATCGCTATGCTTTTTAAGGAGTGTCAAGGCAGTAGCATTGTTGATTCCAGGCGTTACACTGACGCCGACTTGCAATGCGGTGCGCTTCGCCTCGTCTTTTAGGCCTGCTTTATGAACCGTTTCCGAGCAAGGGCCAATAAAGTTCAGACCGGCTTCTTCCATTGCGCCAACCATCGCTTCGTCTTCGGCCATAAAGCCGTAGCCGGCAAAAATAGCGTTATAGTTGTTCTCTTTAGCAATGCGAATGATCTGTTCTATGCGCTGAACACGCTCTTCTTTATCTGCGCCGCTGTAGTCTGGCACACGGTGAATGCGGTCAGGATTGTTGATTTGGCGCAGTTCTGGCGCCAAGGCATTTTGATAAACAATACTGTCTTTTTCAGACAATAAGATACCGCAATGCGTCACTCCCATTTCTGCAAATACATCCATTGCTTCTTTACGAATAGGGCCACGACAAATGATTAAGGGGCGAATGTCTTCACACGAGAAGCTACGTACCCAAGTGCTGTCTGATTGGCCTAAACGACGGTCTTGATGAGTCAGCGGGTTGTTAAGGTAATGTTCGTTACTCATTAGAAAGACTCCCTTTGTACGCCGCCGAGTGGCTCAGGTGTATAGTGTGATAAGTGGAAATTGAGCTGTTCGCACAAGACCTTGCGCATGTCTCTGGGCATAACAATTTGAGAGATCGACCCTAGGCTCAACGCCTCATTTGGGTTCATCAATTCTTCTTCATAGCGTTTTGCGAGTAAGGCTTCTTGCTCAGCGCCCCATTCGGCACTTTGCTCGCCTGTCTTAACCGCACCGCGAATAGCGCGTAACTCCTTCTTATAGACAAATTCTACACCTGCTGGTCCCATTACGGCTGCTCTGGTAGAAGGCAGGGCGCATACAAAGTCTGCACCTGTCTGATAGCAGTTGTAAGAAGCGTAAGCACCACCGAAAGCGTTACGAATGATCACCAAAAAACGAGGCGTTCTTAGGTCAATAATTGAATCAAGCATTGCTCTACCTGCTTGCACAATACCGTTTGATTCTTGATCTTTACCAGGTAAGAAACCCGTTGTATCTTCCATAAAGATGACAGGGATATTGTAAAGGTTACAGAAGCGGATAAAGCGTGCATTCTTATAGGCTGCATCAATATCAATCTGGCCTGAAGACACGGCGCTGTTATTGGCCAGAAAGCCGACCACATTGCCACCCATTCTACCCAAGGCTGTAACCGTGTTACGTGCACGCTCTTCCTGAATTTCAATAAAGTCGCCATGGTCGCAAAGTTGCTGGATCATGATAGTGACATCAATAGGCGTATTGAAACCGGTTGGGCTATTGAAGGCCTTCTTCAGCAGGATGTCGATATCCCAGGTCTTACGATCAATCGGATCGGACGTTTCCTGATAGGGTGCTAACTCGGAATTGTTGTTCGGAAGATATTTGAGTAGTTGGCGAACTTTCTTCAAGGCGCTGACTTCATCTTTTACCACGATATCTGTGACACCACTTTGGCTATGTACGCCAGGGCCGCCAAGCTCGTCAGGCGTTACATCTTCACCGAGTACACTTTTCACCACACCAGGGCCTGTTAGGCCAAAGAATGTATCATTTGGCTGAATCATAAAGCTACCTTGGCGTGGAAGGTATGAACCACCACCGGCATTAAAACCAAACATGCACATAATGCTAGGTACAACACCGCTGATCTTTCTTAAAGCGGTAAAAGCTTCGGCGTAACCGTCTAGACCGCCGACTCCGGCGGGGACGTAAGCGCCGGCACTATCGTTTAGGCCCACTAAAGGAATCTTTCGTTTACCCGCAAGCTCCATTAAGCGGGCTAGCTTAGTGCCGTTGGTGGCATCCATAGAGCCCGCCCTGACGGTGAAATCGTGACCGTATAAGGCAACGTCTCGGCCGTCTATTTTTACGACTGCCGTGACGATTGACGCGCCATCTAGATTTTTACCCCAGTTCTGGAACAGTACCTTTGGGTCTTCATCTGTTAGAACTGAAATACGTTCCCATATCGTCATTCGCTTTTTACTGTGTTGACGCGTAATGGCCGTTACACCAGCAGCTTTTCTTGGGCGCTGCATCAGGTCGTAACCTTTACGGAGAGTTTCTTCATAAAGTCCGGGGTTTTCTGCATTTTGCCCGGGGATTCTAAA
>NZ_LWFE01000481.1:0-812 GCF_001635675.1 Oleiphilus sp. HI0061
CATTATTATGGATGTTCTGAGGAAAAAGGCCAGCTTATATCTCAATAAGCTGGCTCGCATTGTTGTTAATCTGTTCAAGTGCGTCACGGCCTGGAACGGCTCTACCAAAATAGAAGCCTTGAATCTCCTGGCAGCCCAAAGACTTTAGGTAACTTAGTTGAGTCTCGGTTTCGACGCCTTCGGCAACAATATTGAGTTTCAGGCCGTGGGCCATGGATACAATAGCATTAACGATGCAGGCATCATCGTGTGTATCTTCAATATCCTTGATGAAGGACTGGTCTACTTTCAAAGTATGAATAGGCAGTTTATGAATATAGTTCAGTGATGAATAACCCGTGCCAAAGTCGTCAATGGCAATGGTGACGCCATGCTCAGAGAGTTGTCTGAGTTTTTGAGTCATATTCTCAAGGTCGTTCATAATAACATTTTCAGTGAGCTCGATTTCGAGATTTCCGGGCGGGAAATCTGCCTGGCGCAAGCTGGATAGTAAACGCTGTACAAAGCGCGGGTGTTCAACCTGGAGAGGTGAGAAGTTTACTGATAAGCGAATGTCACTTTGGCCGCTGTCGATCCAGGATTTAATTTCTTTACAGGCCGAATGCAGTACCCAGTCGCTAATATCAGACATTAGTCGGGTTTCTTCGGCTAAAGGAATAAACTCGCCAGGATAGATTAGACCACGCTCAGGATGCTGCCATCTTACCAGCGCTTCAACACCGATGGTCTTACCTGTCTTGGCAGAAATTTGAGGCTGATAATAAACTTTGAACTGGTTACGTTCCAGTGCGTTTCTAAGGTCTCTTTCCAGG
>NZ_LWFE01000482.1:0-996 GCF_001635675.1 Oleiphilus sp. HI0061
AACCACTGAAGAATCAACACCTCCAGATAGACCTAGCAAGACCTTCTTATCACCCACTTGGGCACGAACTCGTTCAATCTGATCTTCAATAATCTTTGCTGGCGTCCAAAGTGATTCACAACCACAAATATCTTTTACAAAGTGACTTAAAATACGCTCACCCTGCAGGGTATGCGTTACTTCAGGGTGGAACTGGATACCAAAGAAATTCTTCTCTGCACAGTACATACCAGCAATAGGGCAAGATTCAGTTGAGGCCATCAACTCAAAACCTTCAGGCATCGCAGTAACTTTATCACCGTGGCTCATCCATACATCTAATAAGCGGTTTGCACCTTCAATGTGATCTGCAATATCTTTGAACAAAGCACTATCACCTTCAGATTTAATCTGGGCATAACCAAACTCTCGTACATCAGAGCTTTCAACCTTGCCGCCTAATTGTTCGGCCATAGTCTGCATGCCATAACAGATCCCTAAAACCGGCACACCCAAGCTATAAACAACTTCTGGTGCACGTGGAGAACCAGGCTCAGGCACAGACTCAGGCCCCCCCGCTAAGACAATACCCGTCGGCTTGTATTCACGGATCTCGGCTTCGTCCATATCCCAGGCACGAATCTCTGAGAAAACGCCCAGTTCACGCACTCGACGTGCGATTAACTGAGTGTACTGTGAACCAAAATCTAAAATTAGAATACGCTGTGCGTGAATATCTTGACGGTCTGTCATGGGATTAAATCAACCTCTTAGAAAGACAAAACGGGGCTCTACTAGAAGATGCCCCGCATAATATAAATAAAACTTAAAAAGTACTTAAAGCCTAGCCAACACGATAGTTAGGTGCTTCCTTGGTGATGGTCACATCGTGAACGTGGCTTTGTTCAAAGATATTGCAGATCACATTGAAGGTGCAAACCGCTTATTAGATGTATGGATGAGCCACGGTGATAAAGTTACTGCGATGCCTGAAGGTTTTGAGTTGATGGCCTCAAC
>NZ_LWFE01000483.1:0-890 GCF_001635675.1 Oleiphilus sp. HI0061
GATAACGGTGAGCCTGCCGAGCGTTGCGGGCAATTTCATTTTTGCCTCGTTTGTGACCATCGAGTTCTTCTAATACTCGAAGAGGAATAAACACTGCGTGTTCATCAAACTTGTAAATAGACTCTGGTTCGTGGATTAGTACATTGGTATCGAGTACATAAAGCTTCTTGTTGTGTTTTAACTTACTTTTTACCATACAAAAACCTCTGACTTATGCAACTTAGGGTTGATAGTTAACTGACCAGATTGTGCCATCAAGTGTGATGCCATCAATTAGAGCTAAGCGTATTTAGCTAGCAGCTTCATCGACGATGACTTTGAGTAGATCATAAGTAGTAATGATACCGCTCAGGTCTTCACCTTTTTTGACAAAAACGCGGTGTAAATGCTCCTCCATCATTAGTTTAGCGACGTCGACAATGGCTGTTTCCTCGTCGACGGAGAAAATTATTGGGGTCATAATATCGCCTACTTCTACTGGAAGTTTGGCCATGCCTTCAAAAATCATCATACGTAAGCGTCTTGCTTCGAGCTTCTCTTCTTCGCTGAGCTGTTCCTCATAAGAGCTATCAACAGAATTTAAGTGGAAGTCGGCAATATCTTTAAGTGTAGCAATGCCAATAAGCTGCCCTTCTTGATTAGCAACGGGGCTGCCAGAGATATTGTTATCAGATAAGAAGGCAGAAAATTGCTGCATGGTCCAGGATTGTGGGACAGATTTGACGTGTGGAGTCATAATGTCGCGAGCGTAGAGTTTATTTAGCTTTCCTGAAGTGGTGTTGCCAGTGTTCATGCTATGGGGTCATTCCTTTACTTAAATTCTACAGTAGTAACTTAAAAAAAAGACCTCCGAAGAGGTCTTGGTCTTAATCTTCTGGAAGTGTAACGTT
>NZ_LWFE01000484.1:0-1241 GCF_001635675.1 Oleiphilus sp. HI0061
CCTAGACCTAAAGCCAGAATGGTCAGCAACAATAAATTTGCCGCAACATCATTTCGAGCAAACCATGCAATCAAGGCGATTCTCCTTGATGCTTGTCTGCAGCGCCCTCTACTCGCTTATCGATCGCCACGCGCGTACCACTCGTCACTTGCCCCAAAGGTGTTCTAACTAGCAGGTCGCCAATATTTAAACCAGATTCAATCAGGCTAAGTTCCTCATTGCGCCAACGAACGTTTACTTCCCGCCTGGCAAGCACATCCTGTTTTTCTATTTTCTCTACAACATAGACATACGTGCCCTGATAGATCGCCGAATTCGGCACTAATATCGCCTCATCTATAGTTTTCCCTTGTATGTTTGCATGCAAATATTGTCCAACCTTTAGCGCTTGTACCGGCCTTTCCGATTTCTCAGAAGTGAGCGGCTTCACTATTTTTGCCAGCGCATAGATTTGTTGGTTTTCAGCATCAACCAGCGCCTCAGTACCGACAATCATTGCTTGCCAATATTCAGCTGGTACAACTAAGGAGTTCTCGATGCGGACATAAGCTGATGAAGAGGTATCCTGATAGCTCTCTGATGAAGGTAAGTCCAGAAATGCGAGATCCCTACTAGCTATGGGTAAGCTAAGCTCCAAAGACTCACTAGAATAAAGCTCTGCCACGGGCGTGGAAGTACTGATGACACTGCCTTTATTGACGAAGGTTTCTATCAAACGACCATCATAGGGTGCTCGAACTTTAGTTCTTTCCAAGTTTTTCTGCGCCAAGGATAGCTTGGCTTTAGCCGTCTCCAACTTAGCCTTGGCCGCTTTTAGCTGAGGATAACGCAGCGCATAATCACGCGCCGGTGTACTATTGATTTTTTCTTGGGTACGCCAATCCCGAAGTGCTTGCTCGGAACGCGCTTCCTCCTCCGCCAGAGCTAACTCCGCATTAGCCAAATCACTACGCGCAGTTTGCAAGCTCACCTCATATTCAAGCGGATCGATCACCAACAGGACTTGACCCTCTTGGACAAAAGCACCCCGCTGAAAAGCAGGGCTGACCTTTAAAACCTGTCCCGAGACCAGGGACAACAGATTCGTCCGGGTATTAGCCTTCAGAACACCATAGGACTCTACCGTGACCTGAAAGTCCCGAGGCGCTATTTTATCCACTTCGACCAATAAAGGATTTGCCTTTGAAGGACGCCCCTTGCTCGCGGGTGGTTGCGACTGACTTATCTGATAGGCCAACAAA
>NZ_LWFE01000485.1:0-1179 GCF_001635675.1 Oleiphilus sp. HI0061
AAGCAGTTATGGATCAACGGTGAGCTTGTCGAAGAGAAACTGTTAGCGAATTTACCTGGGCGCAAACTGTTTGAAGAGACTTTAGGCTCGGTTAAGCATAAGCTGTATGAGCATAAAGCGCAGCTAAATAGAGGTGCTGAAGGTTACTGGGAGATTCCTGAGGGCTCGTATTTTATGGTTGGAGATAACCGGGATAACAGTAATGATAGCCGCTTTTGGGGCGTTGTTCCTGACCACCTGGTTGTCGGAAAAGCCTTTGCGATATGGATGCATTGGCCAAAGTTCTTCTCCATACCTAGTTTTTCGCGTGTTGGTGCTATCGAATAAAGTTTAAGACTTTTGTTTAGCGAGTAGGCAATATCCGTATATTGAACAATACTATTATAAATGTCCTGCTTCTTGGCAGCGCAACGATTCAAATAGATTAACGATGAGGTTATACATGCGTACTGATTCTCGGCAAAAGGGTGCTTCGATGCCAGTGGTCCTGCTTTTTTTGGGTATGGCTGCGATTATTTTAACAATTGCTTTCAAGCTTTACCCCGCGTTTTATGAGCATTGGCAAATTGCATCTGTACTCGAATCTTATGATAAAGAAGTTGATTTAGAAGGGATGTCTGCTGGTGAGCTGGAAACAAACTTCCAAACCCGCTTGTTAACTAACAATGTCCGTACCTTTGATGTTAAGGAAGGCTTCTATGCTGAAGTTACAGATGAAAGTGTTTATATCTCGGTAGAGTATGAAGTTCGCATTCCGATTTATAGCAACATAGATGCAGTGGTCTCCTTCGAAGAGTCTATAGAGAAAAAGTTTTAGTTTAGAGTTATTTATCACCGTCTTTTTTGGAAAAGGCTTGAGCAAAGTTTGGAAAAATTAGTCCCTATGAAACAAAATCGCTTGAGTGCGCTTGAACGAAAAATTGGTTATGCGTTCAAAGATCAAAGCCTGCTAGATTTAGCGTTAACGCATCGTAGCTTTAAAGGTGCGAACAATGAACGCCTGGAGTATTTAGGGGATGCCATACTTAGCTTTGTTATTGCTGAATATCTGTTTCAACACTTCTCGTCTGCAAAAGAAGGTCAGCTAAGCCGTTTGCGCTCTTTGTTGGTAAAAGGGGTAACGCTGGCAGAGATTGGTAAAGAATTTAAGCTAGGCGACTATTTGAACTTAGGGGGCGG
>NZ_LWFE01000486.1:0-966 GCF_001635675.1 Oleiphilus sp. HI0061
TTTACTCATCAGCTCGATGCTCGCGAGCATCTTACTGCGTTATTTCTTCCTGCAACACCAATGGCGAGAACAGCGCCAAGCAGAACTTCGAGCGCGCATCCAAGCACTGCAGGCTAGAATTCGTCCTCACTTTCTGTTTAATAGCATGAACAGCATCGCCAGCCTGATCGCAATCGATCCACAAAAAGCCGAAGATGCAGTCATAGATCTATCAACCATTTTCAGGGCTACATTAAACAACCAAACTTCTCTGATTCCGGTTCGTGAAGAAATTGAGCTATGCCGACGATACTTGAATATTGAAGCCCTTAGATTAGGAAACAGGCTAAAGATTGAATGGAAGCTCAACAACGCCAAGAAAAAGGTATTGATCCCCCCTTTAACCCTACAACCATTAGTAGAAAATGCGATTTATCATGGTATTCAACCGCTAACTGAAGGCGGNACTATTAGCATTGAAACCGAACTCAAAAGAGATCATTTATACATTTTGATCTCAAACCCTTTTGACCCAGAAAAACAGGCACGACACGGAAACCAAATCGCATTAGACAATATTAGCAGCAGGCTCCAGGCAATTTTCGGCTCAGGCGCTATATTAAAGACTAGCCAACTAAACAATATTTTTACCGTTACTTTACGTATTCCGGTTAACTAAGATATGACAGCAAACAGCCCTATTAGTGTATTTATCGTCGATGATGAGAGCTTGGCAAGAGAGCGCCTAAAGCGTTTAATTGAACGAAATTGTAACTATCAGGTTTGCGGTGAAGCTGAAAATGGTGAACAAGCCTTGGTACGGATTGAGGAGCTTAAGCCTGATATTGCGCTTCTGGATATCAGAATGCCAGGTATTGATGGCCTGGAAGTGGCCAGCGCTCTGGCAAAAAAGCCGAACCCTCCTGCCATGATCTTTTGCACCGCCTATGACGAGTATGCCATCGACGCCTTTAAAAAGCAGGCCAT
>NZ_LWFE01000487.1:0-1401 GCF_001635675.1 Oleiphilus sp. HI0061
CAAGCTTTAGAAATACTGATGAAATTGAGCAACTAGCTGGCTGTGACCGGCTTACCATTAGCCCGGAACTACTGAAACAACTATCTTGTGACAATGGTAGCCTCGAACGAAAGCTGATTGTACCAAATTCGACTTCGACACAAGGTTTAGTAACTGATCAAGCAAGCTTTCGCTGGAATATGAACCAATCTCCAATGGCAACTGAAAAACTAGCTGAAGGCATCAGAAAATTTGCTATTGACCAAGTAGCCTTAGAAGGCTTGCTCAGAGACCACCCAGAATGATTCAGCGTTTAATTGCCAAAATAACACAATCAAATCAAGACCAAGCACTATCTGAAACTGACATTTCTACAGTTGCTACCGCATTATTAATTGAGGTTATTAATGCGGACCATAAACAAACCGAGTCTGAGTGGCTGGTACTTCAAGAGCATTGTGCATCTGCGTTTCAGCTTTCAATCAGTGACACTGACGCTTTAATCCGTGAAGCGCGCGAACTATCTCGCTCTGCCACCTCGCTTTGGGAACATACCGACCTTATAAATAAAAAGTTTGATAGCGACTCAAAATATCGCTTAATTCTTGCGATGTGGAAAATTGCTTACGCTGATAGCGATATTGATCGTTATGAAGAGCACCTGATCAGAAAGGTCAGTGATTTGATTTATATACCTCACACCCTGTTCATCAAAGCGAAACACGAAGCTAGTAATATATAGCACTTAGTTTTAGAACGGACGTCATAAATGATAATTATCGGACATAGAGGTGCTCGGAACGAAGCGCCGGAAAACACTGTAACGGGCTTTATTCATGCTCAATCAAATGGCTGTTTGGATTTCGAGTTAGACATTCAATTATCTTCAGATGGAGAGTTGGTAGTCTATCACGACCGAAATTTGTCACGCACAAGCAACCTGCAAGGCAAGATAGCTCATTATCCCTATTCTTTTCTAAGCAAAGTTGATTCCCGACATAATACACCAGGCTGGCACTCTCCCTGTTACATTCCACACCTACAAGAAGTGGTAGATAGCGTACCAAATACTCGAAGCTGGCAATTTGAAGTAAAGAACGATCATCGGCATGTATTGAAACTAATTGTAAAGCGATTACAAGATTTTTTTCGCAGCAATAATCTTTATGATAAGGCAACGGTTACTTCTGCCAGCCGCTGGATTCTACATGAAATAAACCGATTATCGCCAGAAATAGACACCGGCTATGTCGCAGAATACCGGTATCGCAGGCCATTGAAGACCGCTGTATCGCTCGATTGCAAGCTACTGGTCATCAACAACAGGTTGATTAGCCCAACCTTATTGAGAAACGCAAAATCTTATGGGCTTGAGGTATCATGTTGGACGGTGAATAGTATTGAAAGAATGGAAACCCTAAA
>NZ_LWFE01000488.1:0-521 GCF_001635675.1 Oleiphilus sp. HI0061
AGTTTCTACGGATCTGGGAGGCATTTGCTGCTTCCCTTTGCAGGTCGAGCTCATCGTAAATTGTTTTTTCATAATCTCTTACGACCTGTACCGGGTGAAGTCGCTTACCATCCACCCAATAGTTTTCCAGAACCAGAGCAAAGAACAGCATGACGGCAATATCTTGGTCGATGGTTCGCTCAATGCCAGGACGAATGACTTTGACGACTACCTCTTTACCTGAATGTAGCGTGGCGCTATGTACTTGTGCAATGGAAGCGGTAGCTAGTGGTTCATCGTCAAACTCTTGGAATACTTCTCCAACCTTCTTCCCCAAGCCTTTTTCAATTAAAGCCTTGGATATAGCTCCTGAAAACGGCGTGACCTGATCCTGTAGGTTTTTGAGGTGATCCGCAATATCATCAGGTAGCAAGTCGCGTCGGGTAGAGAGTATCTGTCCAAACTTAATGAAGATAGGGCCCAGAGTTTCCAAAGCTAAGCGGATTCGCTCACCGCGAGACATCTTCGGTTTTGGAAAAAAG
>NZ_LWFE01000489.1:0-696 GCF_001635675.1 Oleiphilus sp. HI0061
ATCCGTAAGACATTTTCCCTTATTCAACAATACCACCAACGAGACTTGAGCATCGCAGATATCACCCGTATGCAGGATGACCCAAAGGTTTATCAGATGATTCAGCGAGCCGACACTATTGGCGTGTTCCAGATCGAGTCTCGTGCACAGATGAGTATGCTGCCACGTTTAAAACCAGAAAATTATTATGACCTGGTGATTCAGATC
Organism: Oleiphilus sp. HI0061; assembly: GCF_001635675.1. NCBI lineage: Bacteria > Pseudomonadati > Pseudomonadota > Gammaproteobacteria > Oceanospirillales > Oleiphilaceae > Oleiphilus > Oleiphilus sp. HI0061. Next base: position 208 of record NZ_LWFE01000489.1, read on the forward strand.
GCTATTGTCAGACCCGGGCCAATACAGGGAGATATGGTTCACCCCTTCCTAAAGCGGCGTAATGGTGAAGAGAACATCGAATACCCTTCGGAAGCTGTTAAGGAAGTCTTATCCCGCACGCTGGGAGTACCCATTTTTCAGGAGCAAGTGATCAAGCTGGCTATGGTCGCCGCCGGATTTACCGGGGGCGAAGCTGATCAACTCAGACGCGCCATGGCCTCTTGGAAAAAGACGGGTAAGCTGATGCAATTTAGATCGAAACTGATTGAGGGGATGCTGGAAAGGGGCTATGAGCAAGCCTTTGCAGAACGGATTTTTGAACAAATCTGCGGCTTTGGAGAGTACGGTTTTCCTGAGAGTCATTCAGCTTCATTTGCCGTACTCGCATACGCTTCTGCATGGTTAAAGCATTACTACCCAGTTGAGTTCTACACATCCTTACTCAACAGCCTACCCATGGGTTTCTATAGCGTTTCACAGCTCGTACAA
>NZ_LWFE01000490.1:0-818 GCF_001635675.1 Oleiphilus sp. HI0061
CTGACCAGCCACCAAATTCAATGTAATACAACTAGGATACACACATGAAAAAATTACTCTAAGCGCTCTTACTTTAGTATTAGCAGCGCTGAGCTTAAACGTTAGCGCAACGACGATGACTATTGACACTCGTAGTATCACTAATGGTATAGACGACACGGATTTTATTACTTCATGGACTGATCAAACTTAAGCGATTAACTCACTAAATATTTCAGATTTCAGTGGTTTCTTTTCTGGCAACAACACGATCAGCCACTTAAGCATCTCACTAACATCTGCTATAAGCGGCTCGTGGGGAATCGAAGCTGGCTTGGACGCAGGCTACGGCGCAGCTCTATATGTTGATGGTAGCCTAATCGAAAATAGAACTGATGACCTTTGGTGGCAATACAACTGGAACAATTCTGACGTTCTATCTGGCACTGCCGGTATTTCTGCTGGCAGCCACACTATCGACCTATACTGGGCAGAAAACTGCTGCAACGGTTATAGCAGCGGTCGTTTCACAACAGATGGCGGCAGCACATGGCAGTCACTTTCTGTAGCAAATATTGATGCAGCTACTGTATCTGAGCCAGCGACTCTTGCTCTATTTGGTCTTGGTCTATTAGGTTTAGCTGGCGTACGTCGATTTAAATAAGCTTAACCTACTCCATCTCCTGGTGGTAAAGCTTTGGGTATTTTTTATACCCAAAGCTTTTTTAAAACTTAGTAACAAGCCCTCTCGAATATTTCTGCTTCCAAACCTCCTTACAAGCTCCCTTAATTCAGCGCCGTGTATTAGAATCAGTGTCATCAATCTATTAGCTACGCTG
>NZ_LWFE01000491.1:0-14085 GCF_001635675.1 Oleiphilus sp. HI0061
TATGAGTCTTCGTTAGACAGCAGAGATTAAATTAGCTATTACTTGCTATTGTTAAAGACGCAGAATTAAGTGTTGTTGATCAAGTATCAGCAACCGAAGTTTTGCCTGACGACCATAGAGCTTTGGAACCACCTGATCCCATCCCGAACTCAGAAGTGAAACGAAGCATCGCCGATGGTAGTGTGGGAGGTCCCATGTGAGAGTAGGTCATCGTCAGGCTTCTATTAGAAACCCCAGTAGGTCGTCCTACTGGGGTTTTTTATTGTCTGGTGAAAAGGCAAATTTAGAAAAAATATGAAAAAACCTTGGAGATATACGTCTTCAAGGGTTTTTTGTTAATAGTTATAGCTCTGAATTAAACTTGCTACTATCTGACCGTGTTAGTAAGTAAATCAGGTGCCGCTGCTTATTATGTAGGTGTTCACGCTGGCTGTTGTAAGCAACACGCGTAAAACAGAGTTTTTATACCGGCATGGTATTTAGCTTTGCCGGTATTTCTCGAACTCTACGTTGATCTGCTCTTCAGTCATATGTTCCGTATTACTGATCCACTTATCGTGAATCTCTTTCAGCCGCAGATCATGTTCTTTACGAAGCTCCCTTCTTACTTTTGCTGCAATATAGCGCTGTTTTTGCTTATCTGCTTTAAAGTCGAGTGGCGGAACTTCTGTGGGCTTTCCATCCTCACCCATTGCTACCATAGTAAAATAGCAGCTGTTGGTATGGCGCTTCTCGTGAGAGTGAATATCTTCAGCAACGACTTTGACGCCTACTTCCATTGACGTGCGTCCGACGTAGTTTACAGAAGATAAAAAGGTGACGAGTTCGCCAATTTTAATCGGTTGGCGAAAGTTAACTTGGTCTACAGAAAGGGTGACGGCGTAATGGCCGCTATAGCGTGATGCGCAGGTATAAGCGACCTGGTCTAGTAGCTTTAATAGTGCGCCGCCGTGTACGTTACCTGAAAAGTTAGCCATTTCAGGTGTCATTAGCATAGTGAATATTACTGGCTCATTAGTGCCATATTGAATGTCAGACATAAGTTTGCTCCTCTAATGGTGCTATTGTAGACCTAAAGAGAAGCACTGATAATAAAAAAGGCCCCTTAAAAGGAGCCTTTTTATAATCTGCTAAGCTATTAGCCTATTCAGGAGTTGCACACTCACTTGCAGATGGGTTTTCAGCACAACGGATTTTCCAAAGCAGCTTGAGCGCTTTAGGGTCCATTTTACCTTCAGCTTTAAGTGCTAGACGAATGTCACGGCTAAACTTAACTAGCTCTTTTTTAGTCTCTTCGTTAGTTTTGATCCAGTACTTAGCTGGTATTTCTTTTTCGGCATCAGCAACTAGTTTATTGATAGCTTTCAAGCGGCCAACAACGTATTTACGCATTTTGTTACCAAAGTCTGCTGGGAAGTTGTCTTTCTTGGTGATTGTTTGAAGCATGCCGTAATATAGACGGTAGTCAAGAATGCCACCTTTGTCGCCAAGGCCGTGGTATAGCTCAAAAGTGTTGTAAGCTAGTGCTGGCATGAAAAGGATATCAATGTTGCCGTTGTTGAACTGGCCAGAGAACGTTGCCAAAGAAGTGCCTACAGGTGATGCGCCGGCCATGTTAGCAAGCTTGTGAGTCTGTGGGTCTTCATTAAGAACTGAAATCTTCTTGCCGCTGAAGTCTGCAACTGTATTGATGTTCTTATCGTTTACGAACGCGAACATAGAGCCAACAGGCCATGCAGCAACTGCTTCATATTGACCGTTTGTCATGATTTTGCCAGCCTTAGGGCTTGCAAGAGTAGCAAGAATTTTACCAAGACCAGAGTCGGAAGTGATACCGCCAATTGCATCAAGTGTCCCTGCGAAAGGAACAAATTGACGTGATAGGATTGCACTCAAGTGAGCGCCGTCACATACACCAGCTTTGAAGTCGTTAGCAGCAACTTTTTCATCGGTATAAGCGATAAACTCAAGATCTAAACCCCATGCGATAGCTTTTGGCTTTAAATCTGAATAGAAAGTCATTACTGGGCCGTTCTTCCCTACTGGATCCCATGTACAAATTGTTTTCTTTTCTAGCGCTGACGCTAGCGTACTAAAAAGAAAAATTACTGCGGTAAATAGTATTTTCTGTGCCGTCATCTTGACGTATCCCCAATTAAAATTACAAGTTCAAAGCGAAGCGCGAATTTTCGTCTATAATCGCGAGAAGTTCAATGGTCTTTGCTTTATTTGATAGACCAATTCGCAATATCGAGCATATGATAGTTTACTAGGTTGTTTACTCTAGACACTCTATAGGCTCGCTACTCTGTAGAGATATCGAAATAACGTGAATTCTTACTGACTGAGCATTGTTTAACTTAGGTCTTGTCGCTATAGTTAGCGGTTTGATTTAATAAGCTGCAATGTATTGTATTAGCTTAGATAAACTCTTTAGGATATTGATTTAGGAGCACGGCGAATGTCCGATAAAAATAAGCTTGTTATCTTTGATACGACCCTACGAGATGGCGAGCAAAGCCCCGGTGCATCGATGACCAAGGCAGAGAAATTGAGAATTGCTCGTGCACTTGAGAAGATGCGTGTTGATGTTATTGAAGCGGGGTTTGCGATTGCAAGTCCGGGCGACTTTGAGTCGGTTAAATCTATCGCTGATACAATAGTAGATTCTCGAATATGTTCTCTATCCAGGGCATTGGATAAGGATATCGATCGTGCTGCTGAAGCTTTAAGAGGAGCAAATGCGTCGCGTATTCACACCTTTATAGCAACCTCCCCGATCCATATGAAGTATAAGCTTCAAATGGAGCCAGATGCAGTTGTCGAGCAAGCTGTGCGAGCAGTAAAAAGAGCGCGAAGCTATACAGATGATGTCGAGTTTTCATGTGAAGATGCTGGTCGTTCAGAGTTGGATTTTCTTTGTCGTATTATAGAGCAAGCGATTAATGCTGGTGCTTCCACAATAAATATCCCGGATACGGTGGGCTATGCGATTCCCGAGCAGTTTGGTGAAACCATAAAAAACCTTATCGAGCGAATTCCAAATTCAGACAAAGCTATTTTCTCGGTTCATTGTCACAATGATCTCGGCTTAGCTGTTGCAAACTCTTTGTCTGCGGTAACCAATGGTGCACGCCAGATTGAATGTACTATTAACGGATTGGGTGAGCGAGCCGGAAATGCTTCTTTGGAAGAGGTTGTAATGGCAGTTCGTACACGATCTGACTTGTTTGACCTATCGACAAATATCGACTCTACACAGATCGTGCCTTGCTCGCGGTTAGTGTCGACGATTACCGGCTTCCCGGTTCAGCCAAATAAAGCAATTGTTGGTGCAAATGCGTTTGCGCATGAGTCTGGCATTCACCAGGATGGTATATTGAAGCATCGAGAAACTTACGAAATTATGAAGGCTCAAGATGTTGGCTGGCATACTAATAGTCTGGTTCTAGGTAAACACTCTGGCAGAAATGCATTTCGTTCCAGAATAGAAGAGCTTGGAATTTCATTGGAGTCTGAGACTGAGTTAAATCAGGCGTTTGCAGCATTTAAAGAATTGGCAGATAAAAAACACGAGATATTTGATGAGGATCTGCATGCATTGGTAAGTTCGACTAAATCTCTAGATCAGGTCGATCTCTATTCCTTGGTTTGTTTGTCAGTGTGTTCCGAGACAGGTGTTGTGCCTGTCTCAAAGGTTACTTTGCTCGTCGATGGAGAGGAAAAGTCTGCTGAGTCAGACGGTAGTGGCCCGGTTGATGCAACCTATAAGGCAATCGAGAAGATAGTTAACTCGGGTGCTGCGCAGCAATTATATTCTGTAAATAGCATCACAAGTGGAACCGACTCTCAAGGGGAGGTAACGGTTCGGCTAGAGAAAGACGGGCGTATTGTAAATGGTTTAGGTGCAGATACCGATATTGTCATTGCTTCTACAAAGGCTTATTTGCATGCGCTTAATTTACTTGAACGTCACGATCCACGGCAGCACCCGCAAGGCGATGTATAAGTAGTATGTTGGCGCTATCCGATAGGCAGTCGCACCTCTGTGCGATGGGGGTTCACCAGTGGTATGCCCGAACAAAGCTTTCCGGAGCTGCGCTGACGCCTGAAACGGTCCTCTTTCAGCCCGCGATAACAGATTTTGGTGAGTCAGAGTTAAAGCATGCTCCGCAGGATTCAGTTGCGCCAGAGCGCAATGTTACTGAGAGTTTGGCTGCAGTAGAGAGAGCTCACTCTGCCATGGATATTCTTAAAGCGGGTGGGCTTCGTCCTAACGGTGCTGAGGAACCGGTTCAAGAGAGTCTTGAGTCGCGAGCACCTGTAGGAAGACAGCAGTCAGATTCTGAAGGTGTTGATATTAGTGCTTTGCCTTCATTATCTGGTGATCGCGCCTTAGATAGTTTTTCTCTGGTTCTATATAGAACCAGTCATGGTTTGATAATTTCTGAGTCTTTGGAACCGGCAAGTCATCCAGTAGAGCTGACTCTGCTAAAAAATATAATTAAATCAAAAGCAGGCATGCATGACCTGCATGATAAGCCAGAATTCCAACAGCTGTTCAGTTGGCCGGTGTTCCGCTCTCTTAACTTGCAAAGTAAGCAAGGGGGGGATTTACCTGTTCTGCTGGCAAGTTGGATCAACTCCCATTGTGCTGAAGATGTAAAGAGTGTTCTGTATTTTGGGGCGGCGTATCCGCAGCTGAAGAAATTCTACGCCGAGCTAGTTTCATCCAGACCCGCTCTTAGCTTTAACGTTTTTAGTCATTCCCTGGCCGACATGCTTCGTTTCCCGCAGCGCAAGTCAGACACCTGGGTAGAATTGTGTGCTTACTTTGGTGAGTAAGTTGACTTCAATTTCCTTTCGAGACTTATGTAAAGCAGATTTAGACGCGGTCTTAAATATTGAAAGACGAGCCTACCCTTTACCCTGGAGTCAAAAAATGCTCGAGACCTCTCTAGGCAAAGATGACTGTTTTGGCGTAGAGCGGGCAGGGGTGCTTATTGGTTATGCTTTTGTTTCATATGTATTGGATGAAGCGCACTTGCTGAATATATGCATTGATCCTGCATATGCGAGAAAAGGCTTTGGTCGAAAGCTTCTTCAATACACGGTATCTAAAGCGATACAGAAGCAAGCAAATGTATTTTTTCTTGAGGTCAGAGAGTCGAATCGCCAGGCAATCGACTTATATTTCTCTGAAGGATTTAATGAGGTTGGTGTGAGACCAAATTATTATCCTGCTGCTCAAGGAAAAGAAAATGCCGTATTAATGACACTAGAGTTATCGGTCGACCTTCAAGTCTAAATTTTTCTCTTGCTGCGAAAAAATACTCAGACGTTTATAATCACAGAAATTTTTATTAAGGCTGGTTTTCGGACTGGCATGCCGAAATCTTAAGGTAAGTATTCTTAATGTCACAAATAACAGATGAAATCTCCACGCGTAGAACCTTTGCGATTATTTCTCACCCTGATGCGGGTAAGACCACCATTACTGAAAAAGTCCTGTTATTTGGCGCGGCGATTCAAAAAGCCGGTACCGTGAAAGGGAAGAAAAGCGGTCAGCATGCAAAGTCTGATTGGATGGAAATGGAAAAGGAGCGTGGTATCTCGGTAACGACCTCGGTGATGCAGTTTCCATTTAATAAATGTCTGGTTAATTTGCTTGATACGCCGGGGCACGAAGATTTCTCGGAAGATACTTATCGAACCTTAACTGCGGTTGACTCTAGTTTGATGGTGATTGATTCAGCCAAAGGTGTAGAGGAACGTACAATCAAATTAATGGAGGTTACGCGTCTTCGTGACACGCCTATTGTAACCTTTATGAATAAGCTCGATAGGGATATTAGAGATCCGATAGAGTTAATGGACGAAGTGGAAGACGTTCTAAAGATTGCGTGTGCACCAATCACCTGGCCTATTGGCATGGGTAAAGAGTTTAAAGGTGTTTATCACTTATATAAGGATGAGACAGTCCTTTATCAGACGGGGCAAGGTCATCAGATTCAGGATTCAAGAGTAATAAAAGGTCTCGATAATCCAGAGCTGGAAGAGGCGATTGGGCATTATGCAGAAGAACTTAGAGATGAAATTGAATTAGTTAAAGGTGCATCGCACGAGTTTGATCATGAGCTATTTTTAGCAGGCGAACTGACGCCGGTGTACTTCGGTACCGCTCTGGGTAATTTTGGTGTAGACCATATGCTTGAAGGCTTAACTGAGTGGGCGCCTGCGCCGCAATCACGAGCGACGAATGTGCGCCAGGTTGAGGCCGAAGAAGAAAAGTTCACAGGCTTCGTTTTTAAAATTCAGGCAAATATGGACCCAATGCATCGAGACAGAATCGCATTTATGCGCATTTGTTCGGGAAAGTATAAGAAAGGAATGAAGTTAAAGCATGTTCGCACAGGTAAAGATGTGCGTGTTTCAGATGCGGTGACCTTTATGGCAGGTGACCGAGAACATGCAGATGAGGCTTATGCAGGCGATATTATTGGTTTGCATAATCACGGGACGATTCAGATAGGTGATACCTTTACTGAGGGTGAGCAGCTTAAGTTTGCGGGCATTCCAAACTTTGCGCCTGAGCTTTTTAGACGAATTCGTTTGAAAGATCCTCTGAAGATGAAGCAGCTTAACAAAGGCTTGATTCAATTGTCTGAAGAAGGCGCTGTTCAGGTGTTTCGTCCGCTGAAGTCAAATGACTTGATAGTTGGTGCCGTCGGGGTGCTTCAGTTCGATGTCGTAGTGCATCGATTAAAGGCTGAATATAAGGTCGATGCTATGTATGAGCCGATCAGCGTTGCGACGGCGCGCTGGGTGTCGTGTGATGACCCGGTCAAACTAGAGGCGTTTAGAAAGAAATGCTTTGATAATTTAGCTTTGGATGGGGGGGATAACTTGAGTTATATCGCGCCAACGATGGTGAATTTACAGTTATCTGAAGAGCGCTACCCTGAAGTGCAGTTTAGAAAGACGCGAGAGCACTAATTGCAGAATGAGGTGATAGGTCCGGAGCTTTACGATACTCATTGTCATTTAGATTTTGTTGAGTTTGAGGGGCGGCAAGAAGCCCTGCTTGAAAGTTGTCGCCGGGCAAGTGTAACAAAGTTGATTATCCCATCGATTGATCGTGGATCATGGGAGGGGGTGCAAGGCTTATCGCTTGGCCATCCTCAGCTAAGTTATGCCTTAGGGTTGCATCCTCTTTTTATAGCTAGGCATTCTTTAGGCGATATTAGCAGGCTTGATGCGTGCTTATCCCAGCGGCCTGAGGGGCTGGTTGCTGTTGGCGAGATAGGGCTTGATGTAACGGCAGCAGATATGGCTCTGCAGTACAGCTTGTTTGAGGCGCAGTTGGCGCTTGCAAGTGATCATGGTTTGCCCGTTATCATGCATGCTCGAAAAACGCATTCCCAGATACTGTCCGCATTAAAGAAGTTTCCAGGGAAGGGGGTGATTCATGCCTTCTCCGGAGGCAAGGACTTGCTCGATCAGTATGTCGCCAAAGGGATAAGCATCGGTGTAGGTTGCGTTATTACTTGGCCAAGTGCCACGCGAACCCGATCCGCTGTTGCGACAGCCCCTTTGGGTAGTTTGTTGTTGGAGACGGATAGCCCGGATATGAGAGTTTCCGGGTTGAGGCGAGAGTTTGGTTGTCCTTCGGATATTCGTCAGGTTTTTTCGGCGCTATGTAATATTCGCTCTGAAAGCCCTGAAATCTTGGCTGCAGCCTTGAGAGATAATGCCGAAGAAATTTTTTATGCGGGGCAATGAAAGAAAAACTAAATTAGTTCTGGATTAATTGTGTTTAATTATATTATACTGCGCGCCCTAAAATTATCGGTGTAGCTTTGCGAGTACAGCCCCGTCTCAATATGTGAAACCGCGATAATTCGTGACATCCGAATGGCGAAATTGCCATCGAACTTGGATTTTGTAAAGGCTCATTGGAGCTAAAGGCGGAATAAATGAAAACGTTAAGTGCAAAGCCAGAAAGCGTAAAGCGTGACTGGTATGTAGTAGATGCTACAGGCAAAACACTTGGTCGCTTATCAAGTGAAATTGCGAGCCGTTTAAGGGGCAAGCATAAGCCAGAATACACACCTCATGTTGATACAGGTGATTACATTGTTGTTGTTAATGCAGAGAAAGTTGCAGTAACAGGTAACAAGGCTAAAGATAAGATTTATCACAGACATACTGGTTATATCGGTGGTCTTAAGTCGATTTCTTTCGAAAAATTGATCGATAAAGCTCCTGAGCGTGCTATTCAAGGTGCGGTTAAAGGCATGTTGCCACGCGGACCTCTAGGTCGTGAAATGTTCAGAAAGCTAAAAGTGTATGCTGGTGATGTTCATCCTCATACTGCACAACAACCGCAAGTTTTAGATATTTAACGGAAGGCGATTATGTCAACTACATATAATTATGGAACTGGTCGTCGTAAAACTTCTGCGGCGCGCGTATTTCTAAAATCTGGTGGCGGTAATATTGAGATCAATGGCCGTGCACTAGATCAGTTTTTTGGTCGTAAGACTGCTCAGATGGTTGTTCGTCAGCCTCTAGAGTTGGTAGAGATGGCCGATAAGCTTGATGTAAAAATCACTGTAAAAGGTGGTGGTACAACTGGTCAAGCTGGTGCGATTCGTCACGGTATTGCTCGTGCTCTAATGGAGTATGACGAAACGTTGCGTCCAGCACTGCGTGAAGCAGGTTGGGTTACTCGTGATGCGCGTGCAGTAGAGCGTAAGAAGGTTGGTCTACGCAAAGCGCGTAAGAAGCCTCAGTTCTCAAAGCGTTAATACGCCTTATTCAAGAAACGCTTGTCGGTTATGCTGGCAGGCGTTTTTTTTTATGTTAATCCTTATTTTTATTAGGGATATTGTAGCGAAAGTTGTTGAAGCGGCAGGTCAATTTAATTACTATCTGTGGGTTTTGAAGTGCGCGGTCTAAAATTTTAGTCTAGTGTCGATAAGATAAAGTGATTGGGCGTTATTTACGCAGGTATAAGTTACTTATACTGGGGTAGATGTTGCTGGGTCATCATAACTAAACTACTACGTAAATATTGGTACGTAGTTAATATTGGGAGATGCCTATATGAGTGATGGCGACGTTAATGCTGGCCGACGCCGATTTTTAATCGGTGCTACCTCCGTTGTTGGTGGGGTAGGGGCAATTGGAGCAGCGGTTCCGTTTGTTGCGTCTTGGAATCCAAGTGCAAAAGCAAAAGCTGCCGGTGCGCCAGTTAAAGCAAGCATTGGAAAGTTGGAGCCAGGTCAGAGAATGACTGTTGAGTGGCGAGGTAAACCTGTTTGGGTTATTCGTCGAACTCAAGAGATGCTTGATAATATTGAAAAGCTGTCTGATGAGTTGCGAGACCCTCAGTCTGAGTTACCTCAGCAGCCTGAATATATTAAAGGGGTGTTTAGATCTTCGCGCCCTGAGTATGCAGTCATTGTTGGTATCTGTACTCACCTAGGTTGTTCTCCACAATTCGTGCCAGAAGTGAAGCCTCAAGAATTTGATGCTAACTGGGTAGGTGGCTTTTTCTGTCCTTGTCACGGTTCTCGTTTTGATTTGGCAGGTCGAGTCTATAAAGGGGTTCCAGCACCTAAGAACTTGGAAATTCCTCCTTATAAGTACCTGGATGATGCAACGGTAGTTATTGGTGTTGATGAGGAGCAGGCATAATGCAAAAGCTAATTAACTGGATTGACGAGCGCCTCCCTGTTGTTGAAGCATTCGAAAATCACATGAGTAAATACTACGCGCCAAAGAACTTTAATGTTTGGTATATTTTTGGTGTGCTTTCAATGGTTGTTTTGGTTAACCAGCTTCTTACTGGTATTTGGTTGACTATGAGCTACAACCCAAGTGCTGAAGGTGCGTTTGCATCGGTTGAGTACATTATGCGTGATGTTGAATATGGCTGGTTGCTGCGTTACTTGCACTCCACCGGCGCTTCAGCATTCTTTGTTGTGGTTTATCTGCATATGTTCCGTGGCTTAATGTATGGTTCATATAAGAAGCCTAGAGAACTTATCTGGATCTTCGGTATGACGATCTATTTAGCTTTGATGGCTGAAGCATTTATGGGTTATTTGTTACCGTGGGGCCAGATGTCTTACTGGGGTGCTCAGGTTATCGTAAACCTATTTGGCGCGATCCCTTACATTGGTGAGGATTTGTCCTTGTGGATTCGTGGTGATTACCTGATTTCAGGTATCACGCTAAACCGCTTCTTTGCTTTGCATGTCGTGGCATTGCCTATCGTTATTTTGGCATTGGTTGTTCTGCATGTATTAGCTTTACATACTGTGGGTTCGAATAACCCAGATGGTATCGAAATAAAGCAGAATAAAGACGAAAACGGTATTCCAAAAGACGGTATTCCTTTCCATCCTTTCTATAGTGTGCACGATATTGTCGGTATTGTTGTTTTCTTGTTTGTATTCTGTGGTGTTGTCTTCTTCTTCCCTGAGATGGGTGGTTACTTTATCGAGAAGCCAAACTTTGAACCAGCAAACCCGCTGAAAACGCCTGATCATATTGCTCCTGTTTGGTACTTTACTCCATTCTACGCAATGCTTCGTGCTGTACCTGATGCATTCTTGGGTGTGGTTGTGATGGGTGCTGCAATAGCAATTCTGTTTGTCTTGCCTTGGCTGGACAAGAGCCCTGTTAAGTCTATTCGTTATAAAGGCTGGATCAGTAAAGTTGCGCTAGCGTTGTTAGTCGTATCATTTTCTATACTCGGTTATTTAGGTGTTGTTGTTGCGACGCCTGAAAGAACGCTATGGGCGCAGATTTTGACTGCTGTGTATTTTGCCTACTTTTTATTAATGCCTTGGTATACAAAGATTGAAAAAACCAAGCCAGTTCCAGAGAGGGTGACAGGATAATGAAACATTTATTAATTGCGGTTTTCTGTTCTGTTATTTCTTTAGGTGCTTTTGCTGCAGGTGGACCTGCAGCGCCTATGGATCACATCAAAACAGACATTTCAGATAATGAGTCTTTACAGAATGGTTTATCTTTATTTGTGAACTACTGTTTTGCTTGCCACTCAATGAAGTACGCTCGTTATGAGCGTGCCGCTGATGATTTAGGAATTCCTCATGATATTTTTGAAGAAAATATTCTCGTAGGTGATACCAAGATCGGCCAGTTAATGGAAATTTCCATGGCTGAAGATCAGGCAAAGGTTTGGTTTGGTAGTGCTCCGCCTGATTTGACTTTGAGTGCTCGTTTGCGTGGTCCTGATTGGATATATAACTACTTGCGTGGATTTTACGCCGATTCAAAGCGCCCTTATGGTGTGAATAACGTAATTTTCAAAGATGTGGGTATGCCGCACGTACTAGCTGGTTTGCAGGGTGTTTGTGCTGTCGCGCCAGAGTTAGGTGTTGAGCCTGTTGTTGATCCATTAAGCGGAAATATTGTTAAGAGTAGTGGTTGTTCTGAATATGCGACAGAAGGAAGCTTGAGTCCTGCTGAATATGACGAAGCGATCTATGATCTGGTTAACTTTTTAGAATATGTTGGTGAGCCTTCTAGGCTTGAAAGTGAGGCACTTGGCCGAAATGTTCTTATATTCCTAGCGTTTTTGTTTGTTTTTGCATACTTCTTGAACAAAGAGTATTGGAGAGATATTCACTAGTTAGCTAGAAAGAAGAATAAAAGCCGTCCATGTGTAGGCATGGAGGGCTTTTTTTGTTTCTATCCAAGAGAATTTTCACGACTGGCTTGTAAATCGTGTATAATTCTGCCCAAATTTAAAACTGTGCTATCAGTGCAGTAAATCTGATTTAAAGGTTGAGGTAAGTATATGGGTGTTGTGACCAAACGTTCGTCCATGACGTTTTTTTCTGATGGTGAGAGCCATTACAGTCACCGGGTAAGAATAGTCTTAGCGGAAAAAGGTGTCGCAGTTGACGTTGTTAACGTTGACCCAGATAACAAGCCTGCTGAGCTTTCTGATCATAATCCATACAATGACTTGCCTACTTTGGTTGACCGCGACTTAGTACTTTATGAGTCGGATATTATGATGGAGTACTTGGATGAGCGCTTTCCGCACCCTCCTTTGTTGCCAGTATATCCGGTTGCTCGAGCGCAAAGCCGCTTGATGATGTACCGAATCCGTAAAGATTGGAGTCGTCTGGCTGATGCAATTCTTGCTGATCCGCATGCTGCGAAGGCGAATGAGTATCGTAAGGAATTAAAAGAAAGCCTGATTGCTACAGCGCCGATTTTTTCAGAAATGCCTTACTTCATGAGTGAAGAGTTTACCATTGTCGATTGCTGTGTTTCTGCCTTGTTGTGGCGTTTACCGGTAATGGGAATTGAGTTAGATGATGTCCAGGCAAAACCGATTTCGAAGTATATGGATCGTATATTTCAGCGTGAGTCCTTTCAAGCTAGCTTGTCTGAACTAGAAAAAGAAATGCGACACTAAGTCGCTAAATAATGAGTAAAGGGGTGAGCGGAATGACTCCAAGTCGGCCATATCTGGTTCGAGCACTAAATGATTGGATTTTGGATAACGACATGACGCCGTATATCGTCGTTGATGCCGGTATCCAGGGTGTAAGTGTCCCAGAAGACTATGTCACGAATGGGCAAATTATACTCAATATTAGTCCTGGTGCGGTTAATGAGCTGTTAATTGATGGAGAGGCTATTAGTTTTCGAGCGCGTTTTGGTGGCGTTCCGATGCAGGTCTACGTTCCTATCGTAGCTATTATGGCGATTTACTCAAAAGAAAATGGACAGGGTATGGTGTTCGGGGCTGAGCCTGGTGCACCAGAGCCGCCGAGTCCGAATGACCCACAAGATGAAGGGAAGAAAGCGGCAGAACACCTGCCTCATAAGCCTTCTCTAAAGATAGTTAAATAAAGAGAAAGCCTGTTCTAGGCTTTCTTAACTAAAATGCGCCACCAAAAAGTTGATTTTCGATTTGGTGGCACATGGCATTAACTGCCATAAGTTGAGCTTCCATCGCTCGCGCTACCGAATTGGTGTTTAGCTGGATTTCAACATCCTGTCCCTGCTTTATCGCAGAAATTTTCCCATCTTTATGACCGATAAGTGTGATTACCTTGATGTCCTTTTCGTGCGCGGTTTGAATTGCTTGAACAATATTGCTGCAGTTGCCATCGATAGATAGTGCAATCAGGGTGTCTCCTTCGAAACCAATGGCTCTAATTTGCTTGGCATAGCTAAGGTTGTAATTGCCGTCCTTCGCAATAGCAGAAATAGTTGTGGAATCGATAGAAATATTGATCGCAGGAAGGCTTGGGCGTTCGAATTCCTGTTGGTTCATTAAGCAGGTTGTTAAAAGGCTTGCGATTGGTCCAGATAGACCGTTCCCGCAAATAATCAGTTTTTTATCGCTCAGAAGTGTCTGTGTAATTAGGTCGCAAGCTTGCTCCAGGTTTTCACTAAGTGCTTCAAGGTTTGCTGCGGCAGAATCAACAGCTTCACATAGGTAGTTTGATAGTGGTGATAGTTCGGACATTTCTAGTTAACCGTTTTAGGTGATTTAGGTAATAAACTGAGCTCAATAAGATGCATCGAATGCAGCTTTGTGCCAATGAATTTGCTCGGATAAGCTGTTCTCTTTCTGGCTGATAGATATAACATCAAATCGGCATGGCATATTCCATAGCTTTTTGTGAGAAAGGAATATGCTTGCAGTCTTAATAATCTTCTTTTGCTTGTGTGGGGTCACGGTTTCAGCTGCGATGCCATAGTTATTTCTTGCTCGATATCTGACTTCAATAAAGACTAGGGTATTCTTATCTCCCATAATTAAATCAATCTCACCAAACTTGGACCGATAATTGTTCGTTATGCTTTTCAGTCCTTGGGTGCGAAGGTATTTCTCGGCGATCTGCTCATAAGCAAGTCCTTTGCTAAGCATTTCCTTACTCCTTAATGGTAACTGCCTTTCCTTTTCTAAATTTTGCCCATTCTAATTGGCGATTAATAATGCCCTGCTCATCCATTGATAGCATGCCGGTGTGGCCTTGCATCTGGCTGCCTCGAACTTCGTGCAATAGCTGTAGTCTT
>NZ_LWFE01000492.1:0-1098 GCF_001635675.1 Oleiphilus sp. HI0061
AACTTTATGTGGGGCTTCCCGATTTTCTATCTGCCTAGTGATTTGTATCGGGAGTTACGACGAGATAAGCCTTTAACCTTGGAGCAGGAGTTGTACCTGCTTGCGGATGATGTTGATGAATATCTAGCCGCTATTGATGATAAGCGAAAAATAAGGCGAAACTGGTTGGCTCCTTGGCGTGAGCCGAAAATTCAATTGACCTTGAATGAAGAGTTGGAGTTAGATCGTCTCGAAAGAGCAGCGAGAGCAGGTAATATAGCGCCGGCTCCAGTGCCTCGAGAGGAGGAAACGGTCGATGATGGTGAACCGTGGTATGCTTACTTTCAGCTCGAATCTAAAGAAGAGCCTGAGCCTGAACAAAAAGAAATGAGTGAGCAGCGGCGCGAGAATGTGGACCTGATTCGTCAGTCTTTGAATTAGGGCTGGTTGCAAAGTCGCTAAAAATGGGTGGAGTATCTAATTTAATCGGTTGAAAATTAAACTGTTTGTTTGATTTTTCCTCACGTTTTTTCTAGATATGAGACTTGTGAAAATTAATTGCATATTTATGCAAAAAAAAGCTGATTTCTAATTGACAGCTTCTAAGAAATCATTAAGATACGCATCTCAATTGAGTTGGGTGGTTAGCTCAGCTGGGAGAGCATCGCCCTTACAAGGCGAGGGTCACAGGTTCGATCCCTGTACCACCCACCANATCTTTTTTAGATTTGAAATTGAAATGTAAAGTTTGTTGCGGACCGGTAGTTCAGCTGGTTAGAATACCGGCCTGTCACGCCGGGGGTCGCGGGTTCGAATCCCGTCCGGTCCGCCATTTACACTTCAACTCGATTGCTACCTTGAAAGAGGTGGTTTCTAACAAAGGAGCATCTTAGGTGCTGCGTGACAATGTTAGAATTAGGTCTACCCAAATGGGTGGTTAGCTCAGCTGGGAGAGCATCGCCCTTACAAGGCGAGGGTCACAGGTTCGATCCCTGTACCACCCACCACTACTAGCACTGTTCTTGTGTGAAGGTAGTGAATGTAAGATTTAAAGTATGCGGACCGGTAGTTCAGCTGGTTAGAATACCGGCCTGTCACGCCGGGGGTCGCGGGTTCGAA
>NZ_LWFE01000493.1:0-532 GCF_001635675.1 Oleiphilus sp. HI0061
TCATGTCGGTGCCATTTATACCCGTCGTGGCGGGTGCTTTGAAGAATAAATCGCTAATAGTCCCAGGTTTCGCCGCTGCAATTCTTGGCTATATCCTGGGTAACTATTTAGGGATTACGCTCGCCTACTTGATACGCTGGTTGAGCTCTTAAAGTAAATCGTTGCCTACCAACTCCAGGACAGTCCAATATCAACTGATAAGCCAGAATCCGCTAGGCCGTTTTCAACGTTATATAGTGATGCGACGGTATTTTTCTGATCAAAAATATTATTCACGTTTATATACATAGCACGTTCGCCTTCGCCTGATTTAGAGTCGAAGTGTTTAAGAAGGCTGAGGTCAGTACGAAAATAATCATCTGCATCCTCTGGCGCAATTTGCGTCACCTCTAGCGTTGTCGGGTTTGTCGAGGTTATATAGTCACCCTCACTATAGTTGAGCATTGCTCTTTGTTTGATTGATAGCTCGATATTGCTATCAGCAAGTAGGTAGTTACCCTGAAGTGTAAAAATCCACTGTGGGAAAGCTAAA
>NZ_LWFE01000494.1:0-864 GCF_001635675.1 Oleiphilus sp. HI0061
GTGCTTAGCTTTTACAGTGTCTAGCTTGTATAGCTTTTCGATGTACTCGAAAGATGCAGCTGCAAGTGCTTTGTGCTGCTCTTCAACAGTAGCGATTGCTTTTTCAACGATGTCTTGAACTTGCTCTTGGTAAGATTTGATAGTGCCCATGATAGTATCCTTTTCTCTGTAAGTATCTCAGCGCTGTGGATTTAATTTCCACAAATTCTTAATTCACCACCAACGATACGCTGATAAATTAGAATATTCATACTAAGCAAAGGTATTAACGCAAATAAATTGTTGGGCTTGGCAAGGAGGACGTTAAGAGGGAAGTGCTACCACTCGAACAATACCCAGCTAGGCACAAGGACTTGTGAGCGATCTTCGCGGATCCAGGCATTGCCATCCTGAGGCACTAAATAATAAGTAGGGCCAATCTTTGGAACGACTTTAATTTCTTTTAGAACGCCATTCACACGATATTCGTAAAAAGTTTTGTTATCCTCATTGCGAATAACGATCTCAGGCTCAGCAGGCTGAATAGATTCCTCTGCATGTGCGGATGTTATAGCGAACATGCTGGCTTGAGTTGCGAGTAGAGTTACTAATAAAGTTGGGCGTAATATCTTTCGCATATGAACTCCTGTATGAGCGTTGACGAATAAAAATATCTGTTCTGTATTGTCGTTTTTTCTTACTATACCACTGTGCCAGTGATTACTCACCGGACTTTTAATTTCAAAACCCAGCTCTTACCAGCATCTAAACAATTATAGATACGCAATTTATGACAACAAATACCGAGCAATCTCAAACACTTCCTACCGTTTTGGTGGATGGATCATCTTATTTATTCCGGGCTTTTCATGGTTTACCTCCTTT
>NZ_LWFE01000495.1:0-521 GCF_001635675.1 Oleiphilus sp. HI0061
TCGGTAGGTGAGCTTGTTTGCGAATCGGGAGTGTCATGAATACCGTCAATAGGGCTGTTATCGGTACCACCTGATTCCACCACGTCTGTAAAACCGTCATTGTCACTATCGAGATCGATATAATCCGGAAAGCCGTCATCGTCAGTGTCTGGTGGGTTAATGATATCGTCGATACCATCCAGGTTGGTATCGATGCCCCCGGTGCTGTCAACATCGTAGGCGTCATTGATACCGTCACCATCACTGTCTAAGCTGGCAGTTAACTCAGCTTCAAGTTCATCATTCATACCATCGTTGTCACTGTCCAGGTCAAAGATGTTGTAGCTATTATCGCCATCGCTATCCAAAAGACTTATCGCGTCATCAATACCATCCAGGTTGAGGTCTTCTCCTCCAGTCAGGTCGACGTCAAAGCCGTTATCGATACCATCGTCATCCGAGTCGAGGTGCAATGCGACGCCATTTTCAATGGCATCGGGGAGGCCATCTCCATCACTGTCCAAATCAAGGTGGTTGAGGAT
>NZ_LWFE01000496.1:0-1119 GCF_001635675.1 Oleiphilus sp. HI0061
TTGAGCGAGTCAGACTCTAAAGCTCATAGTAATCAGTCGCCTCAGCGAGGGTTGGGACTTTCTGTCTACATGATGAGGTAGTTTTATATCACTCCCTGCTCACGCAGCCATTGCTCACTCCTAGCCATACCTTCTTCAAGGCTAACTTTAGGCTGATACCCTAGCTCTGCACTGGCCTTATCATGGATATATTTAGCACTAGGCCTCGATAGCATCGCAACGGTAGAAGGATTTAATTCTGTACGTTTACCGAAAAGATGAGCCATTCGCTCCGCGGCAAAAGCGATAGGATAAAGCAGCTGTTTGGAAAGTGTTCTTGCCGAGTCCAAACCTAACATTTTGGCTAAAAAAGAAAAATACTCCTGATTACTCACCTGCCCCATGCCTGATAGGATATAAATCTGTCCGATTGCCTTGTCTGAGTTCAGTGCCAAATAACAGCCCTCAACCAAGTCATCAATATACACTGGGCCGAACATACCTTCTTTCGGGGCGATGAATTTCTTTTGCTTCATCATGTCAATTGGCGTCACGGTCCAGGGTCGGGAGCCCGGACCGTAAACATCTGCAGGGCGGATAATGGTGGCATCCACTTTTCCTGCATTGTTGTAGTTCAGAACCAAATGTTCACTAGCCAGTTTGGAGTCTGAATATTTCTGACCGCAAGCCCTCAAGGCAGTATTTTCATCCATTGCTCCGGTGTGACTTAAGCCCAACGCGGCAACGGAGGAAAAGTGCAGAAAGCGCTTTTTGTTATCACACTTTGCCGCTTCATCTAATACAGTCTGCGTACCCAACACATTAACGCGCCAGGTTTCCTCTTCTGTTGCAGCATTAGAGACCACTGCAGCCGTGTGAATGAGGGTGTCACAACCAGCTAGCATGTCTCGCCATCTCTCTGGCTCAAATAAATCAGCTTGTATGATGTTTTGTTCCTGATTGGCACTTAGATCAATCCCACAGGTCTCGATACCTTTTTTATTTAGGCAACGCGCCAGACTTTGTGCGATAAAACCTTTTGCGCCGGTAATAAATACTTTCTTCATTGCGGCCTGCCTATTATTTTTGTTGTTTCAATACGTTTCTGACAATCGAATCAATATAGAAATTAACTAGCTT
>NZ_LWFE01000497.1:0-800 GCF_001635675.1 Oleiphilus sp. HI0061
AATGCTGTTGGGCAGGTTCCACAAGCTGTGGGTTCAGGTTTTGTACTGGCACTTGTAAGCGCTTGTTTTGCTGCAATAATATTTATCTTTGCACCTGAAACTTTGGTGCAGCTGTTTGTACAAAAGGAACAGCTTCTAGCGGAGAATTACCAGGAATTTGTTCAGTTAGTGGCTTCAATTCTTCTAGTTGCTGCAATCTTTCAGGTGGTTGACGCTTGGCAGGTGATTAGTATGGGCGCCCTTAGGGGCTTTAAGCTTGGAGCTTCGCCGACATTGGCAGCGATTATTAGCTATTGGTGTGTCGGTATGCCTATTTCTTACTTCTTGCTGGAGCCCTATGGTGCGGTAGGCGTGTGGGGAGGTATGGGAGTAGGGCTGGCAGTCAGTGCGCTCGTGCTTTCAGCTTTGCTGTTTCGCGAGGTGCGACGACATAAGTCTATGCAGTCGCACTAGTTTCTGTTTCGCTGACTATTGAGGCGTTCGGCAGGAGTATTCAATGCTCCAATGAGACCAGAGGTCAATTCCCATAGCCGAGGCGTTGTAGAATAATGCGTTATCCAGCAAGCCGACCACCACATCTACTGGTGTAACCTCAGTAGTAACCTGGTTCCAGTCAAGGCCGACACAAACCTGACTTGTTTCAAGGGCATTGCTTAATTCAGCGAACTGATAAATGCTGTGGTGATACCACCTGCGGTAGCGCTTGCCTGAGCTGGCATCCAAATCGTCTTCGGATACATCTGATGAGAAGTCAAATAGAGACGGTACGGGGTCAGGCACGACTTCGCCATTTTCAAAAT
>NZ_LWFE01000498.1:0-897 GCF_001635675.1 Oleiphilus sp. HI0061
CTCAAACATTTTATACTGACCTGGAGTCAGCTTTTTCTTGTAGTCTTTGTAATTGCTCTGGTCGATCGAGAACTTAATTTCATCGTCGGCGAAGGGGTCGACATGAGGAAAACCGTTGCCCTTAAACCCATCTGGCACCTCGGTAATACCACCATCCCAAGCAGGAATTGTTTTGTATTGATTACTTTCTTTAACTGAGCCAAAAGGAGTCAAAGATACGCCTAATTCAGCTGCGGCCTCCGAAGAAACTTTTGCTTGCGCATTAAAGGACAGCATGGCTATAACAGTTAAACCTAAGAAAGATAAGGATTTTCCATTCATATTCTACACCTTACCTGCTTAATTTGAGGCTTTATAAATTACTTGAACAACGGCAATAGCGAAGCTTGATAAACTCAAAGCATACTAATGGAGCAAGCCGGAACTAATTAGTATAGGAAGGAAAACCTTATTTTCCCAACCCACTGTTTTAAACCTGAGTGAATATTTATATCAACACTAGTCTCTTTGACATTTATGCATCGCCTCTATCATCAAGTGACTAAATCTCTTCATCTACTTCAACATTCGTACTTGTTGAACTAAGATTATCTAATACCTTCACTTTCTACAAATCTTCATTATGAAAACAGCGGAGAATTTCCTATGTACCAAAATTTTGTATCTTCTTTTTTACTTGTTTGCGTTCTAGTATTCGGCTCGGGTTCAGTGCTTGCAGATAAACACGGTCGCTCACAGTGGGTAGACATCAGCAGTGACAAAAAACCATTTAACAAGAATTGTGACTACAAAGTTTGGGTTCTTGAAGACAAGGAGTGGGCTGAGACCTGGTACCTAGAAGCATTTGATAGTGAGAATGCTTTTTACACTATCAATCGCCAAAGCAGTATTTGGAGC
>NZ_LWFE01000499.1:0-707 GCF_001635675.1 Oleiphilus sp. HI0061
GCCTGCTTGATATTGCAGACGAAGAAGGTATCGATATTTTTGGGGCTAGTGCCAAGTATTACGCTGCCTGTGAGAAGTTTGGTCTGTCGCCGAAGCATAGCCACCAACTTGATAGCGTCGAAGCATTCTTATCAACCGGCTCCCCCTTGAGCCACGAAAGTTTTGAATATATTTACCGCGACATTAAGACGGACGTATGCGTCTCTAGTATTTCCGGGGGCACAGATATCATCTCTTGTTTTGCGCTAGGAAACCCGAATCTTCCAGTATACAAAGGTGAGCTTCAATGCATTGGCTTAGGGATGGACGTACAATTTTTAGATGATGATGGAACTAGC
Organism: Oleiphilus sp. HI0061; assembly: GCF_001635675.1. Taxonomy (NCBI): domain Bacteria; kingdom Pseudomonadati; phylum Pseudomonadota; class Gammaproteobacteria; order Oceanospirillales; family Oleiphilaceae; genus Oleiphilus; species Oleiphilus sp. HI0061. The sequence continues at coordinate 339 of NZ_LWFE01000499.1, forward strand.
CTTACACAAGGAAAAGGAGAGCTTGTTTGTAAGCAAGCCTTCCCTTCCATGCCAACCGGTTTCTGGAATGACAAAAATAACGAAAAATACCAAAGCGCTTACTTTAAACGCTTTGACAACACATGGGCTCATGGGGACTACGGAGAGCTTATTGTCCACGAAGCAGATAATGGAACACCAACCCAAACCGGCGTAATCATTCACGGCCGCTCTGATGCAATCCTTAACCCTGGCGGTGTTCGAATAGGTACTGCTGAGATTTATCGTCAGGTTGAAAAGGTTGAGGAAGTGTTTGAGTCAATTGCTATCGGCCAAGAATGGCAAGATGATGTTCGTGTCATTCTCTTTGTTCGTTTACAAGAAGGTTTA
>NZ_LWFE01000500.1:0-825 GCF_001635675.1 Oleiphilus sp. HI0061
GGAGTCGCCTGGAGATGGAAATGGGCGCAAGGATACCTTATTCGAGAGGAGATATAAAAAATAATTGTTCGTAAAATGGGCAAGAGTGGTTTTACGAACAACCAACTCTTATGAATGCTAAGCAGAGTTTGCAAGTTGGGCCAGCTTCTCTCTAGCTTGGTCGCGAATCGGCACAGCCTTATGTTCTTTGTTGTCCATTAATACAAAAGTATTGCTGGCATCTGCGATAATCGTGTTGCTACCTTCCAAGTAGATAGTTTGATCTATTTTACAGCTGGTATTACCTATGCGCATTACCTTGGTATGGATCTCGAGCTGATCATTGAAGAGGCATGGGTGACGATAGTTTATATTGCTATTTACCAAGGTCAGTGTCAGATCAAGCTGTGAGAAAAACTCTATGGCATTGAAGTTTTCAAACAATACCCAGCGAGCTTCTTCGAAAAAGCGGGTATAGCCGTTGTTGTTGAGGTGGCCGTGTTGGTCGAGGTGATAGCCCCTTACTTTAATGCGTACGTAATCTGACACTGTTGTTGCTCCATTAATGATAGAAGTCCGTGGAAGCCTTCGGGCGTCCGATTAATAGGTAAAAATAGTCTAGCGTATATTATTAGGTAGTGCTAACTAGAGGCAGAAGAGTAGATGTATAGCAGGAAGAGTACCGTGCACCAAGTCTCAAACAGAGGCGGGTGCACGGTCATACAGAGCTTATTTGCTTAGTGTCGGAAGTGACGCATTCCGGTAAATACCATTACCAAACCGTGCTCATCAGCTGCATCAATGACTTCTTGATCACGCATTGAACCGCCTGGCTGGATGACACAA
>NZ_LWFE01000501.1:0-926 GCF_001635675.1 Oleiphilus sp. HI0061
AACGCATAAACGTCGCCATAAAACTCATCCCGCAAATGGCGGCGTTATATTTCAGGGAGAATTCAGTGCACGATTTTGTAGGCCGATGGAAAATTAAGTTAATGACAACTTGGCCTCAAGACTACGTTGACCTCGATGAACCCGGTTATTTTGAGTTTACTGAAGATGGATTAGGCCAGTTCGTTTTTGGTGCTGTAAAAGGGTGGCTCGATGTTAGGGTATCTCACCGAACACCTTATCTTGAGTTTAGCTGGCAAGGCACTTGCGAGGGTGATGACCTTTGTGGTCGGGGTAAAATTGAATTTCCTACTCCTTTACAAGGTGACGGTGAAATTTATATTCATTGTGGTGACGAGTCAGGGTTCATCATTGAAAGAAAAATATAACCAGGCCAGCCAACATCGCCCACAAAGGGCCGTGGGCTGGACTCGCTTCGCTCGCCGTTGCTGGCGGCGTTAAAATTTCTAAGCAACGTACTCTCTGGCAGATATCGCTATGTCTGGAAATTGCTTTAGTATTTTTTTGTCAGCAGTCACTAGTTTGCAGTTTTGGCTCTTTGCCAAGCAAATAAACTCAGAGTCATAAGCAGAACAACCTGATTCATTTGCAGTATTTAATACTTCGAAAGAATTTACGGTATATTCATTGTCTTTGAGTAAATTCTCAGCTTGTTGTTGTATTTCTAAGGCATCCTCCATAGAAATAAGCTCTTTTCTAAGGTACAAAGCTAAGATGTTTCGTAACTCACTGCGCCATAATATAGGGGCAATCCAATCTGGGTCTTTCAATAGCAAGGCTTCTACGTATTCGCTATAGTCAGAGGGTAAATATAAGTAAGCTATTGTATTAGTGTCAGCTACAATCATTCTCTGCCTTCAGCTTTGGCTTTAGTTAAATCTTCCTCAGTAACTTTCAAACCTTTTAGT
>NZ_LWFE01000502.1:0-7739 GCF_001635675.1 Oleiphilus sp. HI0061
TAATAGAAACGAATCAGAAAAAAGTAGCCTTCAAGAAGAATAAGTGCAGCACACCAAAGAATTAGACTGCGTTTAATCAGCTTGAGCGCTTCTTGAATGCTTTGCGCACAAGCCGCTTGACCATGTTTAGGGCCAAGCGCAGATCGCTGTTCAAGTGTTTCGTCATAGCAGGCGCTACCGCCTAGTTTTAATTCAAGTGCACCAGCTCCAGCAGCCATGACTGGGCCTGCATTGGGGCTCTTCCATAATTTACCTTGTGTTTTCCAGCATTGAAAAGCGCTGCGTGTTTGCCCGCATAGCGCATAACTAAGTGCAGTCAGTCGAGCCGGAAGGTAGTTCATTACATCATCAAGGCGAGCAGCAGCCCACCCGAAGTCCTTGTAGCGAGTGTTCTTATAGCCCCACATAGCATCGAGAGTATTCACCAGGCGGAAAAGAACAACGCCCGGTATGCCGCCAACAATAAACCAGAAAATAGTGCTAAAGATTGCGTCAGCACCATTTTCGAGTACAGACTCTGTACTGGCGCTTGCGACGTCTTCGGGCCTTAAATGCTTGGTGTCACGACTAACAATTCGAGCGACTTTCTTCCGAGCTTCACCTAGATGCCTTTTGGTTAAAGGTTCAATAATCGCTTCAGCATGTTCTTTGAGGCTTTGCCAACCTAGCGCTGTATATAAGACGAACGAGGCAAAGGCGACGTGAGCGATCGGTTCGCTGAGTGTAAGTAACTCCAAATAGAAAGCGAGTAGAACGGTAGGCACTAATAGGAATGTCAGTGCAATGATGCCTTTAAGCCGTTTGCCGGACCCGCTATTTAACTTGTGCTCAAGGTCGGTGGCGAGATTGCCAAAGCCAACGAGAGGATGAAAGTGCTTGGCTTCGCCAAAGACCTTATCGAGGAACAAGGCCAATAAGAGGCAAATTGAAAAGTACATGTGTTATTTCCTTGTTATATTTATTGGCAGGCAACGAGAACTAGCAGGGTGATGCATTCGAGTATCTCGATCATGGCGCCGGCTGTATCACCTGTGCACCCTTTAAGCCGCTTCATCATGCGAGAGCGCAAGTAGTAGAAACTTAAGCAGCTTACGAATAGCAGGGGGATGATGACTGCCCAGCCTAGAAAGTAGCAGGAAGCGAGCATGAGGATGATAGAACCAAGCCAAACTTGGTGATCTTGCTTGTGCTCGGCAATTGCACTTCCTAAACCGCTTTTTCGTGCATAGGGTGTGGTAACAAATAGCAGGCTGGCGCTGATGCGAGCAAATACCAGGGGCCAGATAAGCAGCCAAATATCCTGATTGATGATTAGCTCAATAGTTAAGAGCTTCAAAAGCAATAATAAAACAGTCGCTGCAATAGCAATTGGGCCAGATGTTGGATCTTTCAGAAGTCGCAGAGTTCTTTCTTTTGAGCCAAGCCCACCCATCCAGGCATCAGCACTGTCGGCAAAACCGTCGAGATGTAGAGCGCCGGTAAGCACTACCCATAGCGTTAAGATTAGAGCCGCACTTAGAAGTGTTGGAAAAACAAAGCTCAAAAGTAATGATGCTGAGCACAAGATTATACCCAGCAATAGACCAACAAGTGGATACCAGCTGAGTGATGCGCCTATCTCTTTCTCAGTCGGAGCAGATTGCTGGCCAACAGGGATTGCACTCAAGAATTGAAGGGCAATGATCGCCGCTTTAATTTGATTAGCAGCGGGTGTTTCTCGTTGGCTCACAAAAAATGCTCCGTGTGTAGCAGGCGATTATGGCAGCTCAAATTACTGACTGACGCCAGCCTGATCAAAGGTTGCCATTTGGGCATGAAGCAGACAGGCAGACTGTAAGAGGGGCACAGCGACGGCGGCACCACTAGCTTCGCCCAGCCGCATACCTAGACTCAGCAAGGGTTCGGCTTCAAGTGTTTGCAATAGGTGTTTATGACCGGCTTCTTCTGAACAGTGAGAGAAAAATAACCAGGGACGAATAGAGGGGTTAATTCGCGTTGCTACTAAGGCTGCTGCCGAGCTGATAAAACCGTCTACCAAAACGCTAATACCCAGTTGAGCGCAGCGAATATAGGCGCCAACCAGTCCGGCAATTTCAAAGCCGCCAAGCTTGGCCAATAGTTCGCTTGCTGTCGTATCACTGGTTTTGTGAAGGTCTAAGCCTTGTTGTACAGCCTTGAGCTTTCGCTGGATACCTTCGTCATCAATACCCGTTCCTCTTCCGATGAGCTGCTCCACAGGTAAGTCAGTCAAGCCTGCTGTTAAAGCGGAAGCGCTGGTGGTATTACCTATGCCCATCTCACCACCAATAAACAGCTCGATACCCAACTCTTTTGCTTGTGATGCTGATTGAGCCCCGGCTTCTAGTGCTTGGCTTAGTTGTTCCTCGCTCATCGCGCTTTGCTGGCAGAAGTTCGCGGTGCCGGCAGTAATACGCTGGTCAGTCACGCTATCTAAGGGAGCGAGTTCATTGACTGTGCCTAGGTTAATTACGCCGAAATCAGCATTCAATTGGCGAGCTAATACGGTAATCGCGGCACCGCCAGCGGCAAAGTTTTTTACCATCTCACCTGTCACGATTTGAGGGAAGGCCGAAACACCTTCATCAACAACACCGTGGTCTGCAGCAAAAATACGGATCATGATCTTGTCTATAGTGGGTACTTCCTTGCCTTGTAAGCCAGCAAATTTGATTGCTAGCGATTCCAGCTGGCCTAATGAACCGGGTGGCTTGGTTAGTTGCCCCTGACGAGTACTTGCCGCTGTTTGGGCTTCCAGATTAATTGCTTGAGCAGCGTCATTAAGCCATTGCATAGGAGGTATCCTGATATAAAATTAAGTGTCTATTGTCTTAGTTGCTGTTTCTTGGTGATTAGCCCCGGCTAACAACAATATTCGGGAAGGCTCGTTTTGGGTCGAGTGCTTTCTGCGAAATTGCTGCCGAAACCTTGCGCGCTATATCCCTATATAAGTGAGACACTTCGCTATCAGGCTCTGCCACAACGGTTGGTTGGCCTGCATCGGTTTGTTCACGAATGGTTTTGTGTAAGGGCATCTCCCCAAGTACTTCGGTCTGATAAGTCTGTGCGATACGTGCACCGCCACCTTCACCAAACAAGGGTTCATGGTGGCCGCATTCACTACAAATGTGAGTGCTCATGTTCTCGATTACGCCGAGTACATCAATGTCTACTTTGCGGAACATCTCGATGCCTTTTTTGCAGTCAAGCAAGGCAATATCTTGAGGTGTGGTGACAATAACGGAGCCGGTTACAGGGATTTTCTGCGCCAAGGTGAGTTGGATGTCACCCGTGCCTGGTGGCATATCGATAATCAGGTAGTCCAGGTTGTTCCATAGGCTTTGCGTGGCTAGTTGCATCAAAGCACCGCTAACTTTGGGGCCGCGCCAAACCATGGGGGTGTTATTATCTACAAGAAAGGCCATCGACATTGCCTGTATGCCATGAGCCTCGATAGGCACAAAGAACTTTTCTTCTTCAGTTTCAGGGCGTTGGCCTTCTGGAATGCCCAGCATCATACCTACGCTTGGGCCGTAAATATCAGCATCAAGAATACCAACAGTTGCGCCCTCTTGAGCGAGTGCCAGTGCCAGGTTAACTGAACTGGTGCTTTTACCAACACCACCTTTGCCAGACGCTACCACAATGACGTTTTTGACGCGTTCGAAAGCAGGAACCTGGCCTTGCGCTTTATGCGCCTTTATTTTGAAAGAGACAGATATATCGACACTTTCGACGCCATCAACAAACTCCAGGTTGCTCGTAAGTATCTGCTGCATTGCGCCTAAAGTACCTTTGCAGGCGTAAGGCATTTCAATATCGAGCTTTACTTGCTTATTGTCGTAAGTAAGGGACTTGATGGCCTCCAAGGAAAACAAATCTTTGTTTAGATAAGGGTCATTAAAGCCTTTAATCGCATCTTCTAGCTCGCGCTGATTAACTGATGACATGTTGCTACCATTGCTAAGGTTCTTGAAAGAAAGGCGCATTATAAAGAATAAATAGCACGAAAGGGCAGGGCTAATTTCTGTCTCTTGAGGATATAATCTTAAGCGTCCTGGTTTGGAAACAAACTTTACCACGATATCAGGATGAAAAATGTCCAATAGATAGGTATGATAGCGCGGTTTTTACTCCCGAATTGTTTTGATTGTCCAGTGAGTTCTTATTTCCAACTTACGTGGGCAATTGTTTATCTACAAGAGAAGAGAATTCAGTGCGAAAAATTCTGGTAACCAGTGCCCTTCCTTACGCTAACGGCCCGATTCACCTGGGTCATTTGTTGGAATATATTCAGACCGATATCTGGACTCGTTTCCAGAAATCACGTGGTGAGCAATGTACCTATGTTTGTGCAGATGATGCACACGGTACAGCCATTATGCTGCGTGCCGAGAAGGAAGGCATCACGCCAGAGCAGCTGATAGATAAAACAAAAGCGGAGCATCAGCAGGACTTTGCTGATTTCCAGATTCATTTTGATAACTATCACTCCACCCACTCCGAAGAAAATAAAGCTCTTTCTTCTTCTATCTACGAGGCGTGTGCCGCTAACGGCAAGATTGCCACGCGTAGCATTACCCAGGCTTTTGACCCTGAGAAGAATCTATTTCTCGCTGATCGCTACGTAAAAGGTACTTGCCCTAAATGTAAGGCAGAAGATCAGTACGGTGATAACTGCGAAGTCTGTGCAGCGACCTATATGCCGATGGAGCTGATTGACCCTAAGTCAGTAATCTCCGGTGCGACACCGATTGAAAAAGAATCTGAACACTTCTTTTTCAAATTACCTGATTTTTCGGACTTCCTTAAAGAGTGGACGCGTAGTGGTGCCTTACAGCCACAAATTGCTAACAAGCTAGCGGAGTGGTTGGATTCAGGTCTGCAAGAATGGGATATCAGCCGCGATGCGCCTTACTTCGGTTTCGAGATTCCAAATCAGCCAGGTAAATTCTTCTACGTATGGCTGGATGCGCCGATCGGTTATATGGCGAGTTTCAAAAATTTGTGTGATAAGACAGAGGGTTTGGACTTTGACGAATATTGGAAGGCAGGTTCAGATACCGAGCTTTATCATTTTATCGGTAAAGATATCGTTAATTTCCATGCTTTATTTTGGCCAGCAATGCTGAGCTGCGCGGGTTATCGTACACCGAATGCGGTGCATGCTCATGGCTTCGTTACCGTAAATGGTAAGAAGATGTCCAAGTCACGAGGCACATTTATTAAAGCGCGTACTTATTTAGAGCACCTAAACCCTGAATACCTGCGTTATTACTTTGCGGCCAAATTGACTAATGCGGTCGATGATCTGGACTTGAATCTGGAAGATTTTGCGCAACGTGTTAATTCTGACTTGGTCGGTAAGGTTGTGAATATTGCCAGCCGTTGTGCCGGTTTTATTACTAAGCGTTTTGATGGCAAGTTAGCTGCGAGTTGTGAAGAAACCGAGCTGCTTCAGAAGTTTATCTATGCAGGTGACGAGATTGCAGCTTTCTACGAAGGTCGAGAGTTTGGTAAGGCGATTCGTAAGATTATGGAGCTTGCTGACCTGGCAAATCAGTATATCGATGAAAAGGCACCTTGGGTGATTGCCAAGGAAGAAGGCAAAGAAGCTGAGCTGCAGCAAATTTGCTCCAATGGTATCAATATGTTCCGCCAGCTGATGACCTATTTAGCGCCAGTGCTACCGGGTATGACTGAAAAGGCGCAAGGCTTCTTAAACATTGAATTGAACTGGGATGCGCGTACCGAGCTATTGTTAGATCATCAAATCAACAAGTTTAAGCCGATGATGACGCGTGTCGAAATGGATAAGGTCAATAAGATGGTTGAAGCTTCTAAAGAAGCTGCGGCGGCAGAAATGCAGCTAGGAAAGAAAGAAGAGAAGCCAGTTGAAGAAAGTGATTTGCCTGGTGGTGAGGCAATTGCGCCAGAAATTGAGTTTGATGATTTTGCCAAAGTGGATTTACGCGTTGCATTGATTAAGAACGCAGAGCATGTTGAAGGGGCTAAAAAGCTACTGAAACTTACTTTGGATTTGGGAACAGAGCAAAAGCAAGTATTCTCTGGTATCAAGTCGGCTTATCAGCCAGAAGACTTGATTGGCAAGCTAACGGTGATGGTAGCGAACCTTAAACCTCGTAAGATGAAGTTTGGTATGTCGGAAGGCATGGTATTGGCTGCAGGCCCTGGTGGCAAAGATATCTGGTTGCTTGAGCCTCATTCCGGTGCACAGCCAGGCATGAGAATCATGTAGTTGGGTTTGTGGCACTAAAAAGGATAATAACGGGTCTCAATTTTAGAGAGAAATGAATGACTGAATATTTGCTAATTCTTGTCAGTACGATTCTGGTGAATAACTTTGTACTGGTTCAGTTTCTGGGGTTATGCCCGTTTATGGGGGTATCCAACAAGCTGGAAACAGCGATGGGGATGTCCTTGGCGACAACCTTCGTATTGACCCTGTCTTCAGTATGCAGTTATTTGGCCTTTACCTACTTATTACAGCCGCTAGGTTTGGAGTACTTGCAGACCATTACCTTTATTTTGGTGATTGCTGTGGTCGTGCAGTTTACCGAGATGGTTGTTCGTAAAACCAGCCCCTTACTCTATCGAGTACTTGGGATCTTTCTGCCGCTGATTACCACTAACTGTGCAGTATTGGGTGTGGCGCTGTTAAACATTAAAAAGCAGAACGGCTTTGTTGAGTCGATTATGTATGGCTTTGGTGCCGCGCTTGGTTTTTCCTTAGTGCTCATCCTATTTTCAGCAATGCGAGAACGTATTGCTGTGGCTGATGTGCCAACGCCTTTTAAAGGTTCAGCTATTGGTATGATCACGGCGGGGCTGATGTCTCTCGCTTTTATGGGCTTTACTGGTTTGGTGAATATCTAGATGAGTATTGTTATTACCGCCATTGTCGCGCTATTAGCGCTAGCTGTTGTTTTTGGCGCATTACTGGGTTTTGCTTCCGTCAGGTTTAAAGTTGATGGCAACCCAATCGTTGATCAGATCGACGGTTTATTACCTCAGACTCAATGTGGCCAATGTGGTCACCCAGGTTGCCGACCTTATGCTGAGGGTATTGCTGCGGGCGAAGATATCAACAAATGTCCTCCCGGTGGCGAAGCGACTATTCAGGCCCTGGCCGATTTATTAGACGTTGAACCGATGGCCTTGGATGCTGAGCACGGTGAAGAAAAAGCCAAGCAGGTCGCAGTAATTCGTGAAGATGAGTGCATAGGCTGCACTAAGTGTATCCAGGCGTGTCCTATCGATGCGATTTTAGGGGCGGCTAAGCACATGCATACAGTTATTGAATCTGAATGTACTGGGTGTGATTTGTGTGTAGAGCCTTGCCCGGTAGATTGTATCGATATGGTGCCAGTAGATAAGGGGCTATCAGCATGGCATTGGGACTTACCCAAGCCTGTACATATTATTGCTACGGATAAGTCTCAGCCTGTGGAGGTGCAGTCTGTATGAGTGCCATGACACAGAACAATACACAGATCATTGCCACGAGTGGACGTTCCTTATCAGACTTTCATGGTGGTATTCACCCGGCGGAAATGAAGTCGCTATCGAGCGAGACAGCGATTACTGAGGCGGGCATTCCGCCACTACTTGTTTTACCTTTACAGCAACATATTGGTCAAGCCTCCAAGGTCTTGGTTGAAGTGGGTCAACAAGTAAAAAAAGGCCAGTTATTGGCTGAA
>NZ_LWFE01000503.1:0-812 GCF_001635675.1 Oleiphilus sp. HI0061
CCCTTATGGCACCATGAAATATCTAGCTCCGAGCACTCAACGAGGCTTCACACTTATTGAGATCTTAGTAACCATCGTCATCCTATCGATTGGGTTATTGGGTGTTGCCAGCTTACAAATGCAAGGCCTTCGTAACAATCAAAGTGCTTACCTTCGCTCCCAAGCATCCATACTCGTTTATGATATCGCAGATCGTATGCGAGCCAACTCTGTCGCAGCAATTGCTGGAAGATATGATGATTTTGACTCAAGTCAAACAACACCTTCCAATCCTTTATGCAGCACTAGTGTTGCAGGCTGTACCGCTCAAAACCGTGCAGATACAGACTTATTTGAATGGGCCCAGCGACTAAACGGAACCGATGAATCGATAATTTTGTTACCTGATGCGAGGGGTACAATAGCACGTGGTTTAGGCAATTTCTTTACCATTGAAGTTAGCTGGAAAGAATCTCAATGGAATGATGATGAGCAAAACCAACAAGTCACTGATCAAACTTTTTCAGTCAGTTTAGTGCTGTAAGGGAGAAGACAATGAACCAAGATCTCACAGCACGCCACACAAAACCTTTATCTTCGCTAAAAGGAATGGCCGGTTTGAGTTTAATTGAACTAATGATCGCTATGACCATTAGTTCCCTGCTACTCATCGGTGTTACGAGTATTTATTTTAATGCTCGAGAGTCTGATAAATTTATTAGTGAATTATCTCGTATTCAGGAGTCTGGGCGCCATGCACTTAACTTTCTTGCTCAAGATATTCGAATGGCAGGCTATCAAGGCTGTATGAACCCAGACCCTGAAGAAGCATA
>NZ_LWFE01000504.1:0-952 GCF_001635675.1 Oleiphilus sp. HI0061
CAAAGCCGAATCCATCTGAGCCTATCACGACACCACTATGAATAATGCAGCGCGCACCAATCGTCACGCCGTGATAGATATTGACGCCTGGATAAAGTCGAGTGCATTCACCTATCCGCGAGTCATCAGAAACTGTCGTATTTTCACCAATTACACAACCAGCCCCTAAGAAAACACCTTTACCAATTACTGCGCCAGCTCCCACAAAAACGCCTTCAGCGACCTCAGCAGTGTCATGCACAACAGCCGAAGGGTGGATATCTGAACCCGCACTAAGGTCAAGCTGGGTACTGTCCCACAAGTGAGTTAAACGCGCATACGCCAGGTAAGGGTTATCATGAATAATCAAATCTGCATCGTATGCTTCGGCTACCTGAGGGGTAACAATCACGGCACCGGCCTGGCTATCCGCTAAATATTTCTCATAGGCAGGATTCGCTAAAAAGCTTAAATCACCTGACTTAGCCGACTGCAGAGTCGAAAGGCCCGAGATGCTTATCGACGCATCACCTCGAACCTCTCCTTCCACATAGTCCGCCAAATATTTTAAGGTAAAGGCATTTTGCTTCATCTGATTAAACTCACGAAATATAGAAAGATCAGTTTAGCTTGTTAAGCTTCTCGATAATTTTATTTGTATAATCCATTTCTTGATTGGCATATAAAGCCGCTTCACGAGGAATCAACAAATCCAGTTTTTCTTCTTTTACTAGCTCGTTGATCGCTTGATCGATTTTGGGCTTTGAATCACTCAAAAACTCATTCCGTCTTTCTGCCAAAGCCTTATCAAGCTTACCTTTGCGGTACTTATATTCCTGAATCGCTTCTTCAAGATCAGATGCCATTTTCGCTCTTTCATTATCACTCATAATTGCAGCGTCATTTTTTAAGCGCATTTCCAAGCGCTGACCTTCTTCTCCGATAGCACGAACTTCAAGGTCCTGTTTTTTAT
>NZ_LWFE01000505.1:0-980 GCF_001635675.1 Oleiphilus sp. HI0061
TTCATCTGATGCGTTGACGCTTCCCTAACGGGAAGAATGTTAATTAAAAAGAAAGGCTCTGGCCGAGGTTCCGGCAGGATTTTGTGCGGGCCTCTTGACGTGGGGAGTCATACCAACGCCTTGCTAAGCGGTTGTGGTGAATTGGCGGTTTGTTTGCGGCTCTTTGCAAACAAGATGACAATTTACCACAATCCGACTTGAGCAACTTGTTAGCTGAACAAATTTTGGTATTACTCATAATGTGTCCACATACGCAGAACTTTTATGACTTTTTGCTCTTCATAAACTTGGTAAACAATCCGGTGCTGGATGTTAACACGTCGTGAAATTGCACCAGATAAATCACCAACCAATTTTTCAAATGGTGGTGGTGTTTGAAACGGATTCTCTTCGATAACTTGCAGCAAATATTTTGCTTTACTTTTGAGACCTGAGGAAGCAAGTTTCTTTGCATCTTTTTGAGCTTGCTTGGTATATACGAGTTCCCAACTCACCAATCAAGCTCCTTAGAACAATCTTCAATAGGTTCTGCCATTCCTTCTTTAATGCTTTCTCTCATACCCGGAACAGTTAAAAGATAAAGGGTTTCTTGAATTGACTCCCAGTCTTCACTGGAGACTAATACAGCGCTATTTCTTTTGCCTGAAATAGTTATTGGCTGATGAGTCTCTGAAGTTTGATCTAAAAGCCGGTATAAGTTTGCCCTGGCTTCACTTGCCGTAAGAATATTCATCTTTATTCTCCTGAACAGAAAATAATATCGTACGCTTAAACGTACGAAGTGGCAAGATTATTTTTACAGCTAACGCCGCAATAAAGGGCCGGAGCGCAGCGACGGTCCAGCCCACATGTTTTTGTGGGCGATCTTTGATTGCCTTGTTATATTTTACGGCCTACAATAAGACCTAATTAACGACCACTTTATAGTACTGGTGATTTTATGACAACCCGAATATTAACAGAAGCTGCCGCTAGTATTA
>NZ_LWFE01000506.1:0-787 GCF_001635675.1 Oleiphilus sp. HI0061
TTGGCAGTATTGGGGAAAACCGTCGCATTAATACTTGGCTCAACGCATTGGTCTTCTAGCAGAGAGGCTAACTCTGCCTGGTTGGGAAGGCGCCAATCGGCGTAGCCTGCAAAACCTCCTGTCGCGTTTATATTACGAGGGATCTGAAGAGCTCCTGACCAGTTCTGCTCGTTGAGAATGCCGGTATTACACTGAGTGCCACTTAAACCTTCCAAGCATTGTTTCCACATTAGTGCCGTGCTGGTATCGGTAATGGTGCCGTCTCCGTGAATAACAAATTGTGTTGCAGGCGTCGTTTCGGCAATGGTATCGCTACTACATTCCTGTGCCAGGACAGGAAGTGAAAGCAAAGAGTGTGTTAGAAGCCCTAAGCAAATATATTTATTCATAACCACCTCTTACTAGTCGTACCTGGTTTACATTGCGTTTATCGAGGCTATAAGAGTTACCATGAGAAAAATTTACTCCCCAGGCACTGCTTGTACCGAGTGCAAAAGGGCTAGATGTCCAGGTTAAGGCTGCATTGGAAGGGAAGTAATCAGTATCGAGCATGGGTTTAGCATTACCGTAATCAACGATACTGAGCAGCTCTTTGCGATTAGGTAGTCGCCAGTCGGCATAGCCACACCAGCCGGCTTCATTCATACGGTTAACAAAGGCTTCGGTGTTGCAGTAGCTAGCCGGTTCGTCTTCGTTATAGGCAAAACATTGCTCTCCTCTGCTATCTGCAAAACCTTCCGAACCACCGTTTGAGCTTGCGTCAGTATTGTACCAACTGTAACGATCA
>NZ_LWFE01000507.1:0-862 GCF_001635675.1 Oleiphilus sp. HI0061
GCTAAGAATATCTCTAGATGTATTGCTGGGGTGCGAATTTGAGACGTTCAACCAAATATCTCCTGAGCTTGAACAGCAGCTTCTATTAGCGGGAAGCGAGAGCATTCTTCTCGTCGATGCAGGAATCCCAGGGGTTGATTATTGGGCTTTGGTTGGCTGGCTCGGTAGACAGTTCAAAGGCCAGGTGATTATCCTAACCAGTCCAAACTCTTATAACTTGAGCGCAGCAAAAATGATGCGCCTGGGGTGTTATGCCGTTTTGGATAAAAATAAGGGCTTCGCTCCTTGTTGGAGTGCGATTATATCCGCAGCCCAGGGGGATACGTTTATTGAGGGGGATAGTCCTTTTGCACAGCTCAGCTCCTCTGATCAGGAGCTTGCTAGAGAACTGTTAATTTACGATGTTAATCAATTATCTGAAATGAAGGGAATCTCCCAGCAAGCTATTAATAAAAAGAAATTGGCGATATATAACAAGCTCAGTATATGCTCTGTTCCAAATGATAAGGCCTTCCGCGTACTGGCCAAGTTATTTCAGTATCACTAGACTATTTTTTTGAAAAGGTTGTAGCTACAACTATTCACACCCAAAAATTGCTTATAACATTAGTTCCAGATAAGACGTTCTTCACGCAGTAAAGGGATTTAGCTTTGCCTTACGCAAGGGATACGCCGCGGAAGAGTTTATGCTAGCGAACTAGCCTTATCTATCATGAGGAGTCGAGGGATGCTGCTTAGCGAGTATTATTATTCTTTCAGTGGCATTTGGCTGTTAACTTCGTGAACAAGCGGGTAGGGCTCAAGGATGAGCATCTGTGATGAGGGTTTATCAACCTACCAAGAGGTCAGCAAGACTTCAGCT
>NZ_LWFE01000508.1:0-797 GCF_001635675.1 Oleiphilus sp. HI0061
TCGCAAGCCTTACGTAGTCCATTGCAACACTTGCAAACGCGGGTTTACTCTGAGTATTCATATGCCTATTTCTCTCGTTTGCTTGCCTCAAATACCCGAGGCATAAATAGTTCGCTCACCAGCAATGGTTTCTGACGAAGAAAAAATACCGAGCGCCGCCCAAATACGGGTTCTTTAAACTGTTTCACCAAGGAGACACTTTCAAGCTTACTACGCGTCATAACTCTGGATTTAAACAGAAATGCGCCTAAAGGCTTATCTCCCAAATACTGAAGCTGTCTTTCATAACCACTTAGCGTTGTTTTCGGAATAATACTGCGCGCTATCACCCATACTTCTCCGAAACAAAGCAGCTCAACTTCCCTGACCAGCGCTTTCTGACGCTCTCTCACTTTTAGTATCCGCCTCTCCTCAAGACTTGGTACAGCCCAGCCTTGATAAGTGACACGCACACTAAAGTTATTATTTGATGCTTCGATAAGCCTCTTGGTAAGTGAACCTTGATCAAAGACCCAGGAACCATATTGTTTAGGCACTTTCCAGTCGGGTATCCGCCGAGCGGCTGGCTTTAGCATCACATGCCCTTAACTGCGTAAATACCCGGCGCATTCCGCCAATAGCCTTGATAATCCATACCAAAACCAAAAACAAAACGATCCTCAACATTTAAACAAGTATAGTCAGCGAGCAGATCCTTGGTCGCCTTTCTGTCATGTTGCTTATCCAATAAAACCGTCGTCAGAACACGCGCTGCACCTTGCTGCCGACAATAATCCTGTACATGTAAGAGGGTATGC
>NZ_LWFE01000509.1:0-972 GCF_001635675.1 Oleiphilus sp. HI0061
TAAACACCATGGCTGGTGGAGGCTCCAATCTTACAATTCCAGCATTAATGGTAATGGGGATTCCTCCCGACATTGCAAATGCGACTAATCGAGTCAGTGTCGTACTTCAATCGTTTACTGCATACAGAGGTTTTGCCAAGCACGGAAAGCTTGATATTCCCGATATCAAATCTATTCTGCTTGTCACCATGCTTGGCGGGCTTGTTGGTGCTGCATTCGCCTCTTATATGCCTGCTGACTACCTGAAACCAACCTTGCTCGGCGCGATGATTATCATGGCCGGCATAATCTTATTTAAGCCCTCCGCTATTGCGGTAACTGAAGGCACCAAGGCTTTTTCAGTAATGGAGCAAAAGCAATCTATACCAATGCTTTTTATAGCCGGGTTTTACGGTGGGTTCGTCCAAGCGGGCGTTGGTTTTATTTTAATTGCTGCGATTGCTGGAGGCCTCCGTTACGATCTGGCTCGAACCAACGCGCTAAAGGTGGTGTGCACACTCGGTTTTACTCTAGTTGCTCTCGGTCTTTTTGTATGGCGGGACCAAGTATGGTGGGCGCCAGGCCTCTTGCTCGCGGTCGGTTCTGTTGCAGGTGCTTACCTGGCTGTGAAGATCACAATTAATGTCAGTCAGAATACGCTAAAGTGGTTCCTGTTTATTATGACTATATTTGCAAGCATTGCCGCGCTCCTCAGTTAAATGCTCGAAACATAAAATTAACTTAATGCTACAAACAATTCAGGAAATATTATTTGCATTAACTATACTCTAATTCACATATTCGATTTTTTACGACTAATATTATTTGGAGCAAAGTATGTCAGGCGGAGAAAAGTTACTAACACTCGCTGAAGCAAGCGCAATGATGGGAAAAACCGAAGTTACGGTGAAACGCTATGCCCGCGAGAGCTTAATTAAAAGCGTTAAACAAGGAAGCGAGCTCATGTTTCCTGAAGATGCTGTTATTAAGTAT
>NZ_LWFE01000510.1:0-1199 GCF_001635675.1 Oleiphilus sp. HI0061
GACTGGACAGTTGGGCACGTTCATTCAGGTGCGCTTGGTTGGGTTGCTTTTATTACTATCGGTTCCGTTTACATGCTTGTTCCTGAGCTATTTAACAAAAAGCGCATGTATAGCGAATCGCTGATAAACAGTCATTTCTGGATCGCAACAATTGGTGTAGTACTTTATATAGCATCAATGTGGATCGCTGGTGTAATGCAAGGCCTAATGTGGAGAGACATGGGTGACGACGGTACGCTGACATATACTTTCATTGAAAGTATCAAAGCTAGCTACCCCTACTATGTCGTACGTGTACTTGGTGGATTAATGTTCTTGGTTGGTATGTTGATGATGGCATATAACGTAATTAAAACCATCGGTTCTTCCGAGTTAGACAACGAAGCATCCAACAAGGAGGCAGCATAATGAATCATCAAACTATTGAAAAGAACAGCGCACTACTTGGTGTATTAATTGCCCTAGTAATTAGTGTTGCCGGTTTGGTTGAAATCGTTCCGCTGATGTTTCAAACACAAACGACAGAACCAGCACCAGGCGTTAAACCTTACACAGCGGTTCAGCTAGCGGGCCGCGACATCTACATTCGTGAAGGTTGTTACAACTGTCACTCACAGATGGTTAGACCTTTCGCTGATGAAGTGTTGCGATATGGCCCTCCGTCAGTTGCAGGTGAATCAGTTTACGACCGCCCGTTCCAGTGGGGTTCGAAACGAACAGGTCCTGATTTGGCACGCGTTGGTGGCCGTTACTCTGATGAATGGCATCGTATACATTTAATCAATCCTCGTGATTTGGTGCCTGAATCAAATATGCCAAGCTTCCCTTGGTTAGCCGAGGCACCAGCAGAAACTGATAGCATTATAAGCAAAATGGAAGCCTTACGTTTACTAGGCCATCCCTATTCAGACGAAGAAATCGCTAACGGGCCCGCCCAGCTAGCAAATATGACTGAAATCGATGCTTTGATTGCATACTTGCAAGTGCTTGGCACTGCAAACAACGGGAGATAAGCATGGGCGAATTACAGCACACACTAAGCGGTTTAATGACCGGCATGCTTTTGCTTACGTTCATCGGAATTTGCTTCTGGAGCTGGAGTGGCAAGCGTAAAGAAGCGTTCGAGGAAATGGCAAATCTTCCCTTGGATAACACTGCAACGAATACTTGCAATAACAAAGAAAAAAGTGAGGCCTAAT
>NZ_LWFE01000511.1:0-638 GCF_001635675.1 Oleiphilus sp. HI0061
CCCAGCTGTCACCATCACTTGGGTCTGTTGACATTGCTACGGTGATGCTAGAGATCGTAAGCTCATAGTCGGAGTCTGCATTGAGTATTTGCCCAGCGCTAATTGCCGGAAAGCTCATCATGCTTTCCTTGGTAGTGATAAAAACACTGAAGTCATGACCGCTATCTCCATCTGATAGGCCATCATTGAATAGAATGTAGGTGCGTTTTTCTTCTCCGCCCATCATATTTGCAATAGTATCAGTTTGGCTCTTTAGATTAGCGCGGGCTGTCTCTCCCATTGCCATCATTACATCTGGCTGAAAGGTAACGCTTTCATCATAAGGTAAACCTATATCAAGGTACCAAGTACCCATCTCAGGGCCTGATGCCATGAGGTAGTAGATTGTCGCGTTATAGATTCCTGCTTCGTCACTTTCGGTGAAAGAGCCATAAGGCGTGCTATGGTTATGTGTAGACATTTCCATTAGTGGGCTTAAGGTAGGAGAAAGCCCTTCCATAGGGGTGCCATCCAAATCGGTAATTTCGATTTTTAGGTTGGATTTACCAACTTGAGCCATCTCGGATAAATAGGTAACTTTAAAGCTTTCTGAAAGCTCATAATCATTTTTTTGTGAATTGTTGCTATCACTACACGCA
>NZ_LWFE01000512.1:0-1212 GCF_001635675.1 Oleiphilus sp. HI0061
TCTGCCCGGTTGGCAGGTGTGGTTGTGGTGGGAATCTTGCTTTCATCAAGTTCTTTACGAATTCGTGCAACCTCTTTTCGATGAAGTCCGCTTAAAATCGAAATTCTAGAGGTGCTCTGGGGCTTTCCATCGACAGTGAACTCTTCTTCTGCAACGGCCACATAGGCATGTTTTACCCATTCGGCAAAGTCAGAGAAACCGACTCCTGACCTCAGGAGTATGCGCACCAAAGGTTTCATCATAAAGATGACACATTGGCTTAAGGTGTTTTTGTAGCTTAACGTTTCTTTGTTCATATTGGGAATATATTCCCAATATGAACAAATATCAAGTGAAACTCGCTAAGGCAAACTGGTCATTGCCACCGAATTGTATTGCCCGAACTGACACAAAACCTTCACATCGTATCTCCGATCGGCATCTAAACTTAAACCCATTGTTATTGTTTTTTCCTCCGTGCTGTCACCATGCCTAAAGCTGTATGTAACGATGTAAGTATTGAATACGAGACCTTCGGAAACCCTAAAAGGCCTGCCGTACTTCTGATTATGGGTTTAGGTGCCCAGATGATTGTTTGGCCTGACCGGTTCTGTCATCTGCTTGCTGAAGAAGGTTATTACGTTATCCGATTTGATAATCGCGATATTGGCCTTTCTACCAAGTTTGATCACTATGCAGCTCCTCGTGTGTTGAAACAGGTATTGGCAAACTGGTTTGGCTTGAAGATAGACGCACCCTACGANCTATATCATATGGCCCACGACGCGGTCTGTCTGCTTGACCACCTAAAGTGTAAACAGGCCCATATTGTCGGAGCTTCAATGGGTGGCATGATCGCTCAAATCATTGCTGGTATTTATCATGATCGTATTATTAGCTTAACCTCGATCATGTCTACGGCAGATAGTCGTGGTTTAGTGATGCCTTGGAATATGAAGCTGGGGCTTCATTTGCTTAAGTCGAGCCAGGCTGCCGAAGAAGAACAGCTAGACCTGAAAATGGAAACCGTCCGTTTGATTAGCAGCAGGACTCACCCGCCAAAGCAAGAAGAGTTAGAATCTCGACTCCGGAAAGCTCTGGCGCGTGATGCTGAAAAGTACGGTACAAAAAGACAGCTTTCTGCGATTGTAGCGACTAAGAAAACCAAAAAGATTACACAGCGAGTCAATGTACCCACTTTGATTATTCATGGTGCCGAAGATCGGCTCATTC
>NZ_LWFE01000513.1:0-1037 GCF_001635675.1 Oleiphilus sp. HI0061
TCCTCCTTAACCCCAACACTAATCTTTATTGTTAATGGCGTTTCCTTGCTAACTGCAGAACATTCCCAAGCTTCAATACTGTTATTTACCAAATTAAGACAAGCCCCTACCAAGGCATCTTTATTGCATAAGACTTCAGCATTAGACGCTTCTATATCCCACTCGCTCTCAACACTTGCGGCATCCATCACTGGAACGGCTGCAAGCTTAAGCGCGAGTATGAAATCATTTAGCGGCATACGTTCAACTAAGCGCTCATCTCCTTTCGCGAAGATAAGCATATCCCTAATCTGATGTTCCAAATGCGTTAAACGAGACATTACTTTTTCCGACAAGTCCACGCGCATCGATTCATCTAATTCAGGCTGACAAAGGTGGCCCGCATACAACATTGCTGTAGATAAGGGCGTACGAATCTGATGAGCAAGGCTAGCAACCATCTTACCCAAAGAGCTCAAACGTTCGGCCCTGCTTACTTGCTCCTGCAACAATCTTGTTTCAGTCAGATCACTAAGGAGTACCAGCTGACCCGGCCCGGATGACATAGAACGAGTTTCAATTTTCACTCTTCGGCCATCTTTTAAAGAAACCTCGTGTCCATCATCGTGCTTTGGCGAAAAACTTCTCGCAATAACATCGACCCAGGCCAAACCTTTCAGCGGTTCGCCAAGTAGATCCATTGCCGCAGGATTACATTCTGTGACTAAACCTTTTTCATCTAGAACAACAACACCTGCCGGAAGCACCTCCAACAAGGTAGACAAGCGATTAGCTAGGTCTTCTTTTTCCTTGCGCTGTGCTTGCTTTTGACTTTCTTCAAGTGAAAGATCACTCTTGAGTTGACTAACCTTGTTCTCAAGGTTTCGGTATGATGAGGTTAATTGCGAAGACAAGTGGTCAAACAAGGACAAAGCTTCTTCGACTTTCTGCTCACCGTTATCTTGAGTAGAGTCAATTTGTCCCTGAAATTTGAATGCAGCATTACCCTCTATTGAAGTGCTGCCAGAACTATCATGCGCAACGCGCGAAACACGTGC
>NZ_LWFE01000514.1:0-1023 GCF_001635675.1 Oleiphilus sp. HI0061
AGACAAGCTTTCTCTATCGTTGTGCAGGCATACCCTGGTCACAGTAAGGTTGCTGACTCTCTATTTAAGCTTGGTGTGGCATATGATCGCTTACAGAACCCGACTGAGTCTCAAAGATACTTAAGTGAGGTTCAAAAGCAATTTCCTGATAGTACCGCTGCCAAACTAGCAAAAAGTTATAAGATCAATCGCTAAGCGACTGAATTTTATAGATTTTTCGTATAATTTTATAAAACTGTAAAACTAATGTAATTTTTTTGAAATTGCGCTTGTTATTTTCTTAAAAATCATTACTATATGCGCCTCATCGGGTCGTTAGCTCAGTTGGTAGAGCAGTTGGCTTTTAACCAATTGGTCGCAGGTTCGAATCCTGCACGACCCACCATTTTTCTCCGCTGTTCTAATGTAGAGAAGTTGGTGGCAACAGAGCCGATCGATGAGCATAAAATGTTGAAAAACATTGTCTAAACTTGATGTTACTAGCATCGCTAGTTCACAAGATTCCAGCGGGTCGTTAGCTCAGTTGGTAGAGCAGTTGGCTTTTAACCAATTGGTCGCAGGTTCGAATCCTGCACGACCCACCATTCCCTTCGAAAGTCCGCTGTCCCAATATTTCCAGCTAATTCATTAGTTTTAACATATAGTCATTTGTTAGTCTGCGCTCGCTGCTTCGATCTGCTTGCGTTGGTACTCAATCAATTATAGATTTTACTGTCACAAGGATTATACTATGGCACCCAAATTTTAGGTGCAGCTTCACATTAGTGTATTGTGTGTTTGAGTGGCTTCTAGTTAGTAAGAAAAATAGATTCGAACTTTAGATATATCTTTAGATAGGAACGACATGGCAAGTATTGAAGATCGCGTTTTGGTTCAAGAGCATTTAGCGCATGAGCATCTCTCGGCTAGAGAATTAGATCAGGCCAAGGTTGCAGATTACAAAGAGAAGATTAAATCGCTACTTAAAGAAAAGAACGCCGTTATCGTTGCGCATTACTATACAGATCCTATTGTACAGGCATT
>NZ_LWFE01000515.1:0-1216 GCF_001635675.1 Oleiphilus sp. HI0061
GTCGCGTGCTATGTGAAAGTTTATGACAGCATCTAGATCTTTAATATCGAGACCGCGGGCCGCGACATCCGTTGCGACCAGAATTGAGGCGCTTTGATTAGAGAATCTAACAAGAGTTTGGTCTCGATCGCGCTGTTCCATATCACCATGTATCGCAATGGCGCTGAAGTTTCTATCATGTAAGGCATCTGCCAGGTCTTGGGTTTCTCGTTTGGTATTGCAGAAAATCACCGTTGATGGTGGTTGATACTGCATGAGAATACGATGAACTGCATCAATTCGCTCATCTTGATCTGGGAGTTCATAGAAGTGTTGCTCAATACTGCTGTCACTATGTGTTGACTCAACCTTTACCATGACCGGATCGGTGAGATATTGCGCTGCGATCGATTGAATCTGTTTTGGATAGGTTGCGCTTAACAGCAGAGTTTGGCGCTCTTCTGGTATATCTTCAATGATAGTATCCAAGGCCTCCTGAAAGCCCATGTCTAGCATTCTATCAGCTTCGTCCAATACCAGCGTGTCAACATTGTTGAGCTTCAGGTTACCTTTTCTAACGTGTTCTTCAACCCGGCCAGGAGTACCGACGATGATATGTGCGCCGTGCTCTAAAGAACCAACTTGAGGGCCAAAAGGCATGCCGCCACATAAGGTGAGAACTTTTATATTGTGAATAGCGCGGGCAAGTTTGCGAATTTCTTTGGCGACTTGATCGGCCAGCTCACGAGTAGGGCAGAGCACCAAAGATTGAATTCTGAAACGTTTTACGTCTAGCTTATTGAGTAGCCCAAGCCCAAATGCGGCAGTCTTTCCTGAGCCCGTTTGACCTTGCGCGATGACATCTTTTCCCTCAATAATCAGGGGCAGGCTCTGCATTTGAATCGGTGTCATGGCTTGATAGCCTAATGAATCCAGATTGTCTAAAAGTTCTTTTTTTAGGGCTTGGGAAGAAAAAGCAGAGTCGCTCAAAATAATTGTCCTGATGTTGGAAAGCAGCAAGGCCCCTGTTTATCGAATACGGGCCTTAATAAGTGGCACATTCTAGTACTTGTCAGCGAAGTGTTCCATCTCTAGCTGAATTCTAACTAAGGAGGTTTCCCTATCATCTCATGAGACAACCTCATAACAAGGTTTGTATTCCTTATCACCCAGCTTCATTCGGCGCTGGTCGACGAACGTGCGCAAGAGCTTATCCAATGGCTCTATAATTTCCAAA
>NZ_LWFE01000516.1:0-676 GCF_001635675.1 Oleiphilus sp. HI0061
CAATACCTTTGTGGCAATCAATACAAGTGTTACCTGCTGTCATCGCATTCAAATGCTGTTTACGAGCGCGAGGCTTTTGGTTTTCTGGCAACATGGTTTCGAAGTCATGACAGTTTCGACACTCGCGTGAGTCTGTCGCTTTCATTTCACCCCAAACTTTCTTTGCCATCGTGAAGCGCTTGGCATCAAACTTTTCTGGCGTATCAATACTTCCCAAAGCTTTATGCCATAACTCATTAGAAGCTTTTATCTTACGAACAACTTTATGCACCCATGGATCAGGCACGTGGCAATCTGAACAGCTTGCTCTAACGCCACTGCGGTTGGTGTAGTGAATAGTTGACTGGTATTCTTTATAAACGTTGTCTTCCATTTCGTGACAACTGATACAGAACTCTAGGGTATTGGTTTGCTCCATCGCAGTGTTAAATCCGCCCCAGAAGATGACACCGACTAACATGAAAAATAATGCTGCCGTGACTGTCGCCCCGAACAATATTTTTCTCGTCATCAGACCTTTAACAAGATTTGCTGCACTCATTGATGAGACTCCCTAGAACTTTAATATTCTAAAATTCAATTACTTAAATCCGAGAAGGTTGAAGAAGAGCACCTAAGTACTCTTCTTCAGGAGTACTAATTACCTAGATAACTATTACTAACGGTAATTAGGTTT
>NZ_LWFE01000517.1:0-1107 GCF_001635675.1 Oleiphilus sp. HI0061
ACAGTATTGATAGAGGGATTGTGGAGTCGTGCAATATGATAGCGCACGCAGCGGGTCTAGAGACGATCGCAGAGTTTGTTGAGGATGATGCGACTTGCGAAGCGCTAAGAGAAATTGGAATAGACTTTGCTCAAGGATTTGGCATCGTGATGCCTGGCCCCTTACCTGATCAAGAGTCAAGCTAATAAGCGTGAACCCTCCGTCGCTTCCATTCTATGCTTGACCAAATCTTAAAAAAACTCGTTAATTTCTTAAACGGTCTTAACACCTTGTTTGTTCTGCCGTCACTGGTCTTACTTGTAATTAGTGACGTTATTTTGCGTTCATTATTTTCCTCTCCCATTGCTTGGGCTCACGAATTGTCGGGTTTGCTGCTACTCAGCATGTTCTTTATTAGCGATTCCAAAGTGTATAGAGGGCCATGAATTATTGAGTGTTGACCTGCTTTACCAAGCCTTGTCGGCTTCTAAGCAACGCTCCCTAAAATGCGCTTCATATGTTTTCTTGGTTTTGTTCTCGCTACTTGTCGTTTGGCAGGCGGTGTTGGGCGCGATAGATAGCTATACCTATGAAGATCAAGCTTATACTATCGACATACCTTATTGGCCTTTCTATGCCTTGATGGCTTTTATCGGGCTTGTGACAACGCTTCAATCATTGAGTTGCTATGGGCTAGTCTAGATTCAAGTCAAACCAAAGAGGGGCATTCGTGAACCCTGAAAGTGTTGGCCTGTTGGCCATGGCCTGCTTGCTTATATTAATCGCTCTACGTGTACCGATTGCTATCGCTTTGATAGCGGTAGGGCTGCTTGGAAATGTCTACCTTCAGAGCTTTGAGTCGGCTATCGTTCAGTTTCAGTTGGTTAGTTGGGAAGTCGCCAGTAACTTTGTATTGGTGACCTTACCTATATTTGTTTGGATGGGAGCTTTAGCTCAAACAACGGGCTTGGGTAAAGATCTTTTCTATTGCTTTAACCGCTGGTTCGGGCGAATTCCCGGTGGCTTGGCGATCACATCTATCAGCTGCTCAGCAACCTTTGGTGCGGTCACAGGCTCTAGTGTTGCAACAGTCACAGCAATGGGCAAAATGCTGATGCCAGAGATGCG
>NZ_LWFE01000518.1:0-669 GCF_001635675.1 Oleiphilus sp. HI0061
CTTTTCTTACCCACATAAATACACTCTGCCCTGGGCGACACTAATTCCATCACTTCAGCACTGACCAAGCGGTCATAAATAACACAGTCAGCCTGCTTGATTAAGCGATGAGCCCTTATGGTTAACAGTTCAGGATCACCCGGTCCGGCGCCGATCAGAGCAACTTCTCCGGGTAGAAAAGGTCGTCTATTTTCAGAACCTTTAGCAAACAATTCTTGTGGGCGTTTTAGGCCAGCATTGGAAAAATTATCTTGATTCATAAGCCTCTCCTAAACAGCCTGAGGTGTAGCGTTTGTACTTTCAAGCAAGTGCGTATTAACTGCCTCGGCACCATCAATATCGTCTTCTGACAAACCAATTTCCTGATTATCCAGATAGCAGCCCGGGTCCTCTCCCCAATATTCACCATCACTACTGAAAGCTCGCACCCTAGTATTACCACCACATATCGCAAAGTAATCACATTTGGCACAACGTCCCTCAATAGGACGTGGACTCATGCGTAGCCCCAGCATTAATTCATCGTCGGTATTTTGCCAAATATCTGAAAACGGGCGTTCTTTGACATTACCCATGTGATGACTCCACCAGAAAGTATCGGGGTGAACATTTCCCAAGTTGTCGATATTGGAAATATTAATTCCTGAAGAATTACCCCCCCAGCGTTCA
>NZ_LWFE01000519.1:0-1913 GCF_001635675.1 Oleiphilus sp. HI0061
AAGTCGGGGGATACCTTGCGTCACAATAGCAAAAAAAGGTAAGTCTTTTTGGTGTTTACCAATAGTATTGACTACCGCAATTCTGGAGTTGGGTGTGACCTTGGCTGCTGAGAGCCCATTGGCGATTTCATACGATAATAAAGGAATATTGATTCCACGCCAGGATACAAGACCTAGAAAGTAATCTGGCTTAGTATCGCGGTTTTCAGGCGCTTGATAGCCTACTACTTCAGCGACGCTAACGTTAGGTAATAAGAGCTGGGTATTACTAACCGGTAGATATAGGCTAGAGATAACACTTTGAGCATCCGACACAATTAAACTCCTTTGTTTGTTTCTAAATTGCTAGCACTGGCGTCAGGTGCACTGTAGCAGCCAACTTTATTAATTAATGCTCGAGCCAGGTCTTTTGGAGATGCGGTGTATGCACTGCATTCAAGATCAATCACAGATTGCGGCATCGAGCCATTCGCACACCCATCTGGTGCTTGAGTCCATACTGAGCAGCCTTGCTTATGCATCGTAGGTGCCATCAACGAGCCGTCATTCCCCATGCCGCTAAATACGATCACATGGCAACGTTTTCCATAATGCGCAAACAGATTTCTTAATAAATGGTCAATTGATGGACCATAGGGTCCTTCCCATTCATTGTCTCTAATTGAGACACCATTAGATGAAAAGCAGACTTCATTGTCGACAGGAACGACGAGAACTTCGCCATCTTTAACTAAACAGCAGTCGGTTATAGGCTTTAGGTCGAGCATTGAATGACGGCCTAAGACGCGTGTTAGTACGCCCGAGAAGTGGGCATCGACATGCTGAGCATAAAGAAAGCCGGCTCTGATCGTAGATGGAATTTCATCCAGGAACTCTTTCACCGCTGCAGGACCACCGAGTGAGGCTGCTAGAACCCAAACGTCTTTAGATGGCGGATGAGACAGTCTGGGTGCCTTTTCGATGTCTGAAGGCTGGCTGAAAACGGGCTTAGACTGAGCTTTATCTATTGCGACGTGATTGGTGGCCTGGGAGTCTAGAGCGAGTATAGAGTCTTCTGATTCTAGAATATCAATGCAACCAAGATGCTCTTCTAGTTTACTGACTAGTCGTCGTTCCCACGAAATATATTGCTCATCGTGTTTTCTTGGGGCTTTATCCAAACCAAAGAGCACAGGAATATTGTCTGCTTGGTCAATGATGTCATCTAACGCTACCGACTCAAAAGTATCTTCTTGCAAAGCTAAAATCCAGCATTGGATCTGATCGAGTTTTTCACTTTGTTGCTGTGCAAGCATATCGGGCTCACAACTGATAACAGGGTTTAAGCCAAAAGCGTTGAGTGCTTTGCTCAGAACGTGCCTTTGTAAGGCACAATCCGATATGACACCGATCTTAGGTCTCGCTTCCGGCACATTCATTTAGCCAATGAACCGCTCAATATTTTCCAGTAAATCATGTTCCTGGAAAGGCTTACCAAGATATTCATTCACACCGATAGAAAGTGCCCGTTCTTTGTGCTTTTGGCCGGTTCGGGAGGTAATCATGATGATTGGCACATCTTTCAAGCGTTCGTCATGCCGTACCAGTGTTGCAACCTCAAAACCGTCCATACGTGGCATTTCGATATCGAGAAGCATTACATCAGGTTTATGATCTTGTAGTGTTGCTATAGCGTCAACACCATCCTTCGCGGTAATAACTTCGTAGCCATTTCGTTCAAGCAAGCGCGTGGTAACCTTCCTAACAGTAACCGAGTCATCGACCACCATGACAGTCTTCGTTTGCTTCTCTTTAATAATGTTATCTTCATTAGAACTTAGAGAATCGAGTATGCCTGCCATGTCGTCTCGAATGAGCGCAGGAAGGTCAAGAATCACGACAACGCTACCGTCACCGAGAATAGTTGCTCCAGA
>NZ_LWFE01000520.1:0-1072 GCF_001635675.1 Oleiphilus sp. HI0061
TGGCTTTTTTAGTTTTCGTCTTTCTTGTCTTGGCTTTTTTTGTAAGTAAGCCTTCAAGCTCCTCGAGCGCTTCTCCTGAAAATACTGCCAGGTTCTGCATGCTTGGCAAGGTGTCACGACAACCGGTATAGCCAAAATTCAGTGAACCATCATAGCTTAAACAAGTAATATTCAATGCGCCGCCATGGGCGATTAATGATACTGGGTACATCGCCTCAAGTTTACAGCCATTGTAGTAGAGAGCCTTTTTCGGTCCAGGGACATTAGATATTGTAATGTTAAAGGCTGGACGCATTCTTCCGCCCAGGCCTGTGAGAAGCTGTAAAGAGTAGGGTGCCATCATCAGCATCGTGTACTGTGTCAGCGATGCTCTAGGCAAGCTTTGTAAGTGCTCCTTCGCAATCTGGGTCGACTCTTTAATGGTTGCTAAGCGGCGAAGCGGGTCCGCTTCATTGGTTGCTAAGCTAGCGATCATAAAACTAATGGCCGTACCTGTGCCTGTGTCATCCGCAGGGCGAATATTAACCGGAATACCTGCTGTTAAAGGTTGCTCAGGTAATTGTCCTTTTTCTAATAGGAACTGCCTCAACGAGGTGCCACATAAATAAAGCACAATATCGTTTAACGAGGCATCCGCCTCTGCTGCCAGTTTCTTAATTCTGTCTAAAGAATATTGCTGTGTAGCAAAGCGGCGAGCGGCTTGCACCCGGGTGTTAATGGTTGAATTAGGACCAGTAAACGGAGCAGAAAGTTTAACTCTATCCTGAACGGATGAACTGACCAGTTTTGCCAACGCACCCACTAACTGCGGGGTGTTCGAGGCTTGTTCTTTGATTGCGTCGATAGCTTGATCAAGCGCGCCTTGCCAAGTCGCAATGTGTTCGCCGCTTTTAATTTTCTTTGGCGTACCAATAGACCAAGGCGGTCTTGTATCGATATCGTCTGGAGACTCGCTTAGTGTGCGTTGCAATAAACGTACACCGCTTATGCCATCAATTAAGGAGTGGTGCATTTTGGTGTAGATGGCAAAGCGATTATTTTCCAGACCTTCGATGACATGGCACTCCCATAG
>NZ_LWFE01000521.1:0-879 GCF_001635675.1 Oleiphilus sp. HI0061
GTTTTCTCTTTATATCGCAGATAGAAATAACGATGGCCGCTCAATTAACGAGAAAATGGGGCTGTTTTAATCTAACAAGTGTAGCCTGTCTCGCCCCAGCAAAAAGACGCTATGGCTGGACTTCGCTTCGCTCGGCCGCAGCTACAGGCGTTAAATGTTTTTTTGCCTTAAAGGTTAAGGCTCAATATTCGGCAAGGAATGCACGTTTCTAATCTGGCATCTTTCCGTTTAAATTTTTAGGGTAGGTGGTACGGTTTCCAACTGTTCCGCTCTGCTGTTCAAGCTTCTCAGGCACATTTTTATTTGTAGAGGCTTCGTCGGTGGTGTGTTCCTAGGAAGTCCGGTAAAGTCGCCATCTATGGTGTTTTTGTCTCAAGGCAAGCACTTAGGTTTTAACGTGGTGTTTGGTTTAGTTGGGTGTTCTAAAACATCTAACCAGTTCATCAAACATCACTCCGGCCACAAAGAGACGTGGCCTGCGTTGGACGCACGATAGAGCCGTGCGCCGTTTATAAAAGCGTTATGTTCTCTAGGTGGTCATGGAAAAGGTCGAAATAGAAAACTGGAGCTGGACATTACTCCGCCACAACGAAAACTTTATTTTGTCAGTAGTTTGTGGCTCTGTTGGTATTTATACGGTCGAAGTAGTACTTAGTAAAGCCGAAATAGACCACTATAAGGCCAAAGGTGTTGCATTCATAAAACAGCTTGCGAGTAACATACGTAGTAATCCAGAATCATCAAAAAGCAAAAGCCTTGGTGCTTCGCCCATTGCTAAAGAATTGGAAATCGCACTCAATGAATGGAAATCTAGAAATTAAAAACATAACCAGCAGCACCAACGGACTCCGCAAAAGTCGCATCTTTTTTGTTCCAAAA
>NZ_LWFE01000522.1:0-1184 GCF_001635675.1 Oleiphilus sp. HI0061
TCCTAGGGAATCCGGTAAAGTCGCCATCTACGGTGTTTTTGTCTCTGGGCAAGCACTTTGGTTTTAACGTGGTGTTTGGTGTAGTTGGTCGTTCTAAAACATCTAACCAGTTCATCAAACATCACTCCGGCCACAAAAACACGTGGCCTGCGTTGGACGCACGATAGAGCCGTGCGCCGTTTATAAAAGCGTTAGGTGTTCGCATGGACTCAGATGTTGAAATTTTGATCGCAATATTTTTGGTAGTGGCTCTATTCATTTGGCTAATTCCAGCTTTGATTTACACGATTAAGATTTCTCGATTAAAAAGAATTGATCCAGTTTTAAAAAAACAACTGATATCCTCTCTCTGGTTTATGCCTCCAGTAGGATGCATTATTTGTTTGGTCTTATTTTCTAAAACTGGAAAGCTTCGAAAGTTATTAGAACAAGAGCATCATCAGGTATGGGTAGCCGGTGGTAATAGATAGTGATGTATTATCCACCTAACAAGTTGCGCAATGTTCGCCCCGGAAAAACACCCGGGGCTGGACTCGCTTTGCTGCGCGCCACTCGCCCATTCGCAAGGCGTTAAATGTCATAGGTAAGCTATGGATATTGCTCAACCAGACGATATGAAGGTAGTCTCAATGGCGCCTTACGAATACATTCACTACCAATGTAGTGGTGGTCGAGAATTTCTGTGTTTGTGTCTCGAATTAAGGTTTGGCACCCGTAGCGTGAATATTGAGTTAAGCGACACTGAGATCGCTAAACTAACAATAAACAGTAAGCAATTTATTTCAGGTATACGTTCCGAGTTCATCGAAAACTGTGATGAGTTCGAGCACTCTAGGCATATCAAAGAGTTTGAAAACTGGCCTGTAGTAAAGTCAGCATTAAAAAAGTGGCATGGTCGGTAGCTATGCGTATTAAAACATTTAACCAGTTTAGCCAGCATCGCCCACAAAGGGCCGTGGGCTGGACTCGTTTCACTCGCCGCTGCTAAAGGCGTTAGGCAAAAATAATCATGATCAAACATTTTTTACTTCTGATATGTTCAATTCTATTAACGTCCTGTGTCATTTTACCTGATGAGTATTTTTATCCTCAGGCCGAAGGGGCAAGTGCTGAGAGAGAGTTATGTCACGGAAGCGTAGGCGCAAAAAGTAAGCTGGTTTATGAATTAGACGACGTTAAAGTTG
>NZ_LWFE01000523.1:0-973 GCF_001635675.1 Oleiphilus sp. HI0061
GGCTTGAGGAGTGACAATGATGAACCGCTAGAGGTTAAGTTTATTACTGTAATCGAAGACGCTGACTTTTCTAGAATATCGGGTTATATGAGAGCCTCTCCTGCGACACTCCTAGAGCACGCAATCAATGTTGAGCTTGAGCGGCTGGATGCCATGATTGCGCTCTTAGAAAAAAAGCTTCCTGATGTGTTATTTGAGCGCGAAGTTGTAACAGGCGTGGCATTTATCAATCTTATATTAAGTGCGTTGCGGGGCCACTATGATTGTATTGCCATCTCTAAGCCTAGTACCAACAAGAAAGATAGTAGTGTTATGGGAAGNACTTTGATGCACCTGATGCGTAAGTCACCCACGCCAACTTTCGCGATTGGCCACCAAAAAATGTGCCCTGAAATGAAAATAGCCGCAGCTATCGATGTAAGTAACATTGATGTTGATAGCGGCTTGAATCAGCAGATACTTGATGCAGCTTTGAGCCTGGCGGAGTTATATCGCGCAGAGCTGCATATTGTTCATATCTGGCACCTTGCGGGTGAAGGGTATCTTAGTACTTGGGGGCGGCGCAGTGACTTCGAGGTCGGAGCTATGGCAAGAGAAGAAAAGCACTCTAGGAAAGAGAGAGTTGACGCCCTAACGGGGCATGCTAAGCGGCGTATTCGAGAGATACATTTAGTTGAGGGGCAGCCCAAGAATGAAATACCCAAATTCGTCGATGATCAGTCAATTGATATCTTGGTGATGGGGACTGTGTGCCGTTCAAATGTTGCTGGCATGATCATAGGCAATACCGCAGAGTCTATTTTGGGTAAGGTCAATTGCTCAGTGCTGACTTTGAAGCCAGAAGGGTTTGAGTCTCCTGTTGTTAAATAGTGAGTGATTCAATACCTTATTAATAGGACACTTAAGATGAAAAATGACACTGAAAGTATTTTGATTTCTCGTATTTATGTCTTGGTTCGGTACTGCGTCCGGT
>NZ_LWFE01000524.1:0-7824 GCF_001635675.1 Oleiphilus sp. HI0061
ATATCAAGGTAATATGCCTTAACCGAATCATAAGATGATAATTCGGAAACTCCTTCTGCAAAGGGTCTTCTAGATATATTTATCAGATTGATGTCGAGAAAAAAACGCTGCTCATCTAGATAAGTGTTTTGTAGCGTGTAAAGGGCGTGTTTTAACAGAAAGTGGGCACGAAAAAGGTCTTTACTCTGACTTATATTGAACTCGGAAAACGGCTCTTGCTGAATGCATTTTAGATGTTGAATAAGCTCAATTTCTTTAACGCTAGCATGATCATCAAGATAGTTATCTATCCCCTTGATAATATCTAACAAGACATCCAAGCTAGTGAGCCTTCTTGCCTAAACGGCTTCGAGGAGGGGCGATGCCTACACCGTTCTTTTCTTTCTGCTTCACTTCATACATTGCCCGATCAGCAGACTTCAAAATATCGGCCGTTTTTTCACCATTATCAGGGTACATACTAATACCTATACTACCACCAACGGTGACCGTTAAACCGGCAACCTGTAAAGGTCTTTCCAGGTTAAACAGTACCTTTTCGGCGACTTGCCGAGCATGCGCGTTGGATTCACAATCATGCAATATCAACACAAACTCATCGCCACCAATTCGAGCTAATACATCCGCTTCTCTGACGGCCATTTTGATGCGCTGTACAACTTCACACAACACGACATCACCCACTTCATGGCCATATTGATCATTCACGATTTTAAAATCATCCAAATCAATAAACAGTACCGCAACACGCTCCTTTCTTCGCTTAGCTAATGCGATCGCTTCTTCCAGTTTTTCAAAGAACAAAGTCCGGTTACCTATCCCCGTTAAGGCATCAGAATGAGCAAGTTCTTTTAACTTATTCTCTAATGCCTTACGCTCGGTAATATCATTAGCCATGGCAACAACCCGCCCAGGTTGCAAGACTGCGTAGTGCCATTCACATAGAACAAGCTTATTCCTATTGGTCCGACTCCAACCCTCAGCAACCTTAACCTCTCGCCGATCAAACAGGTTCGCAATCATTCTACGAAACTTGTTCTGGTCTCCTAAGGGCACCACATAATCGTAAACAGATTGGCCAATGATATCTTCTGAAGCCCAAGCAAAAATTTGTTCTGCCTGATGATTCCATTCAATGATTTTGCCCTGACTATCCATAATCACCATTGCAGTGGGCGTATTATCAACCACAGTTCTAAGCCAAGAAGTGCGTTTATCCAAACGACGGTTCAAGCGCCAAACGTAAGCGAGAAAGCTCAGCAATATAATCGTAATCAGTGAGGCACCAAGCCCCCAACGTTTCACCAAGTCGGCACTAACCCCTTCCTCACTCCTGTAAAGAAAGTCGTCAAGCGAATAATCTGCAGACAGGCTGCCTTGCTCGACATAAACCTTGGCAATATGGTGCCAGCGTTTACTCGTCATATAGCCTGGGGAGATTAGCTCACTTTCTAGCAAGTCTTTCATCTTCTCTGCTTCAAACATTAAATGCGCTTTTGTATGTCGCTGGCTGTAGCGTTCATAGATCAGGTCTACAATTTCTGAGGGGTGATCCATAGCATATCGCCAGCCTTTAAAACTGGCTCGCCTAAATGCTGCAACCCGTTTAGGGTGGTGTTTGAGTTCATGAATCGTAGTAAAAAGGTTGTCACCATAAAAATCGACCCCGGAATCTTTTGGTCGAAACAGCGTGTACGGCTCTCCCAAACGCTCAAACTCAAACACTTCATCAGTGGTATAAACAGACATAGCTGCAACCCTACCCGCCATCACATCTGAAGTATTAAAACTGTGCTTAACAATTTTGAGCGTATCACGCGATAAACCTTCTTTGGAAAGATAAGCCATTAACTCAGCCGAGTTGGCTTCAATCATAATAGGTTTGTTGCGTAGGTCTTGTACTTGCTGAATGTTTGAGTATAAGTTGCTCTCAGGCAAACTGGCGGAGCTTAACAAAGCAAGAGGAGAATGTTGGAATATAACCCCTAAAACGACAACAGGCTTAAAGTGGTTGTGTAAAAGCAGCAACTCACTGGTGCCAACTCCAAATTCAGCCTCACCATTAACGACGACTTCAATAGGGTCCATCTCTGGCTCGGCTTCCCGAATGGCGACATCCAAACCTTCTTCAGCGTAAAAACCTTTTTCCAGCGCCGCATAATAACCCGCAAATTGAAACTGATGTTTCCATTTGAGCTGTAGAGTTACACTTTCGCTGGACAAAGCATAGGGCACAGATGCCACCAACAAAGTCAGACTGAAAATCCAATTCTTAATCACATAGAAGCTCCTGCCTCTCGCCTCTTAGCACTGAAGGGCTATTACTATATTGTTCACTTCTCGACAATTTCCTAATATTATGCGCGACAATAGTGAAAACTACTATCCTTAAAGTCTAGCATTCAACTATCACTGACGCTTAATTTTGTTCAGTTTTTACGCGTCCGACGGCATCTAACCAGCCGCTATAGAGTTTTTTTGCATCTTCTGGACAAATATCAGGTGAAAAACGTTTATCAAGATGCCACATATCTGCAATCGTCTCGACGCTTTCAAATAAACCGGCCTTTAAACCAGCCAAGTATGCCGCACCTAATGCCGTGGTCTCGACAATTTCAGGCCGGTCAACCGAAACATTCAGAAGGTCAGATAGAAACTGTACAACCCAGTCATTGACCACCATGCCTCCATCTACTCTTAAAGTGTTTACTTGCGCACCATCTTTCTCCATCGCGTGGAGCAGATCCCTTGTCTGATAACACACTGACTGTAGGCCAGCTGTGACGATTTCTTCTATCCCCGTATCTCGAGTTAAACCGAACAAAGCACCTCGTGCATTCGGATCCCAATAAGGCGCACCTAAGCCAGTAAAGGCTGGTACCAGATAAACCGAATTGTCATAACCAACCTTCTTGGCCATCGCCACCGTTTCACTAGCATGAGAGATAAACTTTAAGCCATCACGCAACCATTGCACTGCCGCTCCTGCAACAAAGATGCTGCCCTCCAGAGCGTATGTCACTTCAGAATTCAGACGGTAGGCAACAGTAGTCAGTAAACGATTATTGGAGCGTAGTGGCTTCGCACCCGTATTGGCAATCATAAAGCAACCTGTTCCATAAGTGCTTTTGATCATGCCTGGCGTAAAGCAAGCCTGCCCTACCAAGGCGGACTGCTGATCACCTATCATACCGTAGACAGGCATAGAGATACCGAAAAGCTCAGCCTCGGTGTCACCAAACTCATCACTGCTATCCTTGACCTCAGGCAACAACTGTTCCGGGACATCAAAAATCTGTAACAGTTCTTTATCCCACTCTTGTGTATGTATATTGAACAAGGAAGTTCGAGAGGCGTTCGTGGCGTCACTGGCATGCGACCGACCACCGGTTAAGCGCCATAGCAGGAAAGTATCGACAGTTCCAAACGCCAAGTCCCCTTCGCGAGCTCGTTCATCAGCATCATCGACATTATCAAGAATCCAACGAATCTTACTCGCTGAGAAGTATGGGTCTACCAACAAGCCAGTCTTTTCAGAAATAGTATCTTCCAAGCCTTTATCTTTCAGGCTCTGGCAAAACTCAGAGGTTCGGCGATCCTGCCAAACAATTGCCGGATAGATTGCCTTTCCTGTCTTTCTATCCCAAACAATCGTCGTCTCCCGCTGATTGGTAATACCGATCCCCATTACCTGGTCGGATTCAAGATCTAATTTGGCAAGAACTTGCTTGATTACGCTGACAGTCGTACTCCATATTTCTTCTGGATCATGTTCGACCCATCCATCGTTTGGAAAGTGCTGGGTAAATTCAGCTTGCGCAGTAAACGCTACACGGCCTTGGTGATCAAATAGTAAAGCACGTGAGCTTGTCGTCCCTTGATCAATAGAAAGAATGAACTGAGCCATATTATGATCCCTAAAAATATTATTTTGTCGTATAGTTCAATACACTTACATGTGTAAATGTTATTATTTCAATATTAGCCAGGTGTGCAGGTGAAGGGTTCTTCTATATTGCACGACCTATGCTTTCGTTAACTGTTTATAAGAAGTCTGCGTTACCATGAAACAAAGTGAAAGACACTCTCGTATCATAGAGATCGTAAGTAGTTCCGGGTTTGCAACAATTGAAGAGCTTGCCAGCAAATTTGATGTTACACCACAAACCATTCGTCGAGACTTAA
Source organism: Oleiphilus sp. HI0061 (assembly GCF_001635675.1). Lineage (NCBI taxonomy): Bacteria > Pseudomonadati > Pseudomonadota > Gammaproteobacteria > Oceanospirillales > Oleiphilaceae > Oleiphilus > Oleiphilus sp. HI0061. Next base: position 4,186 of record NZ_LWFE01000524.1, read on the forward strand.
AAGAGCTCGACAACGAAAACAAGATCCAACGTTTTCACGGCGGCGCTGGCCTTAGCTCCACTATTTTAAATACCTCTTACTCTAACCGTAAAGTTGCTTTCCTCAAAGAAAAGCAGCGTATTGCTGAAGCCGTGGCGCTAGAGATTCCTGACCACTCTTCTATCTTCATCAATATCGGCACCACCACTGAAGCAATAGCCCAGACACTTCTCAACCACAATAACCTCACGGTGATTACTAACAACCTTCACGTAGCGAGCATCTTGAGCACCAAAGATGACTTTACAATTATTATCGCGGGCGGTGTTGTCCGCAATCGTGATGGAGGTGTAATGGGTGAAGCAACGATAGATTTCGTCAGCCAGTTTAAAGTCGACTACGCGATCATTGGTATCAGCGGTATCGACGATACAGGTGACCTGCTCGACTTCGACTATCAGGAAGTGAGAGTTTCTCGAGCAATTGTCGAGAACTCCCGCAATATTTTCCTTGCCGCTGACCATTCAAAATTCGGACGGGATGCCTTAACTCGGCTTGGTAACATTGCCGAAGCTCATCATATATTTACCAGTGAAACACCACCGGAAAGCATCGTAAGTATTCTGAATAAAGAAAATATCAAGCTTACCGTCGCCTAACCCCTACCAATTCAACCCTGCATCGACGCCTTACTGAACCTGCGTCGATGTTTGTTTATCACTTCTACATAGCTATTTTTCACGCGCCATTTATAACAATTCACGCCGTCCTATTCTAAGATTATTTTCAATTAATTTTCAGAAAGCCTAATTCTGTCACGCTTTTTCGAAAAACTGTTGAACAATTATTACATTTCGCCTAGCCAAATGTTCGTTTTATGACATAATATGTAAAATTATTAACGTTTTTGAGGTTTATATGAACATTAGCAGTGAAAAAAAGGAACTTTTCTATGATTTAGCTATTGTTGGGGGTGGCATTAACGGGGCTGGTATTGCTGCCGATGCCGCTGGCCGAGGCTTAAAAGTGTTCTTATGTGAACAAAATGACTTGGCTTCAGGTACATCTTCCAGCAGTAGCAAGCTAATACATGGTGGACTAAGGTACCTGGAACACTACGAGTTCAGACTAGTTAAAGAAGCGCTGGCAGAAAGAGAAGTACTGCTTAATAAAGCACCTCACCTTGTCTCACCCCTGAAGTTCGTCATGCCTCACCGCCCTCACCTTCGCCCTGCATGGATGATCCGCTGTGGCTTGTTTATGTATGACCACTTGAGCAAACGAAATACCTTGCCCAAAGCACGGAAGGTGAAATTTGATGGTCATGCACCTTTTACAAACTCGATCACCAAAGGCTTTCAATATCATGACTGCTGGGTCGATGATTCACGTTTGGTAGTTATGAATGCGATAGATGCCCATAATCGTGGTGCAAGCATTGAAGTTCAATCACAGTGCCATAACTTGAGCTTCGACAAAGATCTTGGTCGTTGGCGCCTAAGTATCTTCAACAAGATCGAACAGCGCAGCTACGATATTCTCGCAAGCAATATCGTTAATGCCTCAGGCCCCTGGTTAAACAGCTTTCTTGATTCAGCGGCAGAAGATATTAAACCGGCTCGAAATATTCGACTGATTAAAGGCAGCCATATTATCGTTCCCCGCTTTGAAGAACTGGATGAAGCTTACATTCTACAGAACGAAGACAAGCGTGTGGTATTTGTACTTCCCTATCTTGATCACTTTTCAATAATCGGAACCACCGATAAAGAATACCAAGGAAAGCCAGAAGACGTAGCAATTGAAGAGTGGGAAGTTGATTACCTGATTAAGGTATACAATCAACATTTCAAACGTTCGATTTCTCGTGAAGATATCCAGTCTACCTATTCTGGCGTCCGTCCACTGTGTGATGATGAATCAAACGACCCCTCAGCAATCACCCGTGATTACACGCTAGAACTCCATCAGGAAAGTGAAAGCAACGCCCTGCTTTCAATCTATGGCGGCAAAATCACCACTTACAGAAAGCTTTCAGAAGCGGTTCTAAACAAGCTGTCGCCATTTATTAAGGAGCTTGGTAAACCTTGGACTGCAGATGAACCGATGCCCGGAGTTCAGTTCGTTGGTCAAACAAGAGAGCAGATAGAACAAGCTATTAACAAGAAAGCGCCATGGCTAACTCATACTCTCGTACAACGCTACCTCAAATCATATGGCACCCTTTGCTTTAGCTTTCTAGCGAACAAACAAGGCATGAGCGATATGGGAGAATACTTTGGTGCCGACTTATTCTCTGCAGAAGTCGACTACCTGATTGAACACGAATGGGCACGCTCAGCTGAAGATATTCTCTGGCGCCGCAGCAAACTCGGTTTGTTTTTGAATGAAGAGGAAATTTCGAAGCTTAAACTGTATTTTGAGGGGCGTTTTTCTGGGCTCGCATCAAAAAAGCCAGCCAAAGCGGCGACTGAAGTCGCTGCTTAGGCATTCACCCTAAGCTCGTGGTAGAGGCATCAATGCTTCGATTGCGGGCTATGATCATTAGCGAGGGGCGGAACCCTCTGCTTACGAGCGGGGGTTAGTATCGTATTTCTGGGATAGCGACCATACTTGTAGGCAGAGGCCTCCGTGCCTCGCTGGCGGGTTAGCACGAGTTCGATCATTAGCGAATGGGCGGAACCCTCTGCCTATGGATAGCAAATAAATTTGGGCTAGCCTGGGAATAACTCTATTGGATAGCTAATCGTTGCCTGATCGACACCTGACTTCTGTCCGAAGTTGACTAAGCGCAGACGCTTACAAATTTTGCTTTCCAGTCTTGGCTCATTCAGTGTTGACTCTACTGCCGAACAGCTAGAGACCTGACCACTTGGCTCAACGACTAGCTGTGCAGTAAAGGCTCCTTGCAGTGAAGGCTTCTTACGCAGTGCGCGATTATAAATACTGTTAATCGCAGATTTATTGGCGTCCATGGTGCGACGAATATCTTCACGAGTACGCTGAGCAACCATGCGCTTCGCATCCAGTTCTGCCAGTTCAAGCGCGGTTTGAATTTCTTCAGCTTTTTCTACTTCCGTCATCTCTCTTGAGGCCAATTCCATTCTCTGTGTTTCTTGCGTCAACTTGGTTTCATCAATGCCTGCACTGCGTGAAGTTTTCGCTCTTGAGGCGAGCTTATCTTCAACTTTACGAGCAATAGGTTTTGCCGAAATCGTTTTGGGCGTATCGAGTTTAACGCTATCAGCTAAGCTACTTAGTGCAGACAACTGATTACTCATCGCTAGCAAACCAGATGTTTTGGCTTTCTCTCGTGCCAACTGAATATCTTTTGCTTTCGGCTTAATTTTTGGCTTGGGCTTTTTCGCTATTTGAGCCTTAGGTTTTGGTTTCGGTTTTGGCTTCTCAGCAACTTTCTTCTCAGGCTCAACCTTCTTAATCTCTTTCTTAATCTCTTTTTTAAGGACAGGTTTAGGCTTTTCTTTTTTCTTAAGTATGACCTTTGCTAGTTGAGGAGGCAGGGCTTCCAGCTCTTCCCTATCTTGCTCAGGTAAATCCACCCACGAGACATAAACAGCGATTGCCAAAAATACAGGAATAACCGCTGCGGTAATCTTCCCTAAGCGTTCACTCTCACCTGCTTCGGCATTCCAGGCTGGC
>NZ_LWFE01000525.1:0-1027 GCF_001635675.1 Oleiphilus sp. HI0061
TCGCCTAGCAGCTCGTCTTTGATTCCAGTGACAGAAACCTCGCTAACAGCATCACACTCCAGGATAACTTCTTCAATTTCTTCTGGGTGAATACGGTTAGCGCCAGATTTAATCATTTGTTTCTGGCGGCCTTTGATGTAATAGAAACCATCAATATCTCTGTAGCCCAAATCGCCGGTGTGTAGCCAGTCACCTGTAATTGTTTGTTCCGTAGCCGTTGGGTTGCTCAAATATCCTTGCATGATATTGTCTCCCTTGGCAATAAGTTCACCTGTCTCGTTTGGCCCCAATAGTTTGCCGCTTTCATCGCTAATCGCTAACTCTACATCAGGTATTGGGATGCCGATTGAGCCGGCTTTTTCTAGTAGTCTGGCTGGCGGCAGGTAGGTGAGCCTTGCTGACGCTTCAGTTTGTCCATACATGACGTAAATATCGGTGTTAGGTAGTGCCTCTAGTAACTCTTTGGTAGTCGTAACACTCATACTTCCACCTGCCTGGGTAATATATCTAAGTTGCGGATGTATTTTGGCAAAGCTAGTCTTATGTAAAAGAATTTGAAATGTTGAGGGTACACCAGAAAAACCCGTAATGCTTGCTTTGTTTAAGTCTTCAGCAATGAGTTTAGGGTAGAGCATTGACTGCCCTAAGCAAATACTTGCCCCAGCATAAATATGAGTTTGTAATACTGAGTTGCCGTAGCTGTATGTGAATGGTAATACGCAATAGGTGCAGTCGGTCGCACTTAAGCTCAGGTATTGGACAATTGATTGAGTATTAGCAAGCAGGTTACTATGAGAAAGCATGACACCTTTAGGGTCTCCTGTGGTGCCAGAGGTAAACAAGATTAGCGCGTTGTGCTCAACAGCTGGGATTACCCACTGGTCTAAGTCGGGTTTCGCTGCTTCCGTGTCTAATAATAGCTCAAATTCATTTGCCTCTACCTTGAGGTGTTGAACTGAGTTTTCTAAGTTTATTGCCAAATTATTTTTGGTGATGGCTAACTTCGCTTAAGAGAAATCCAGAATAT
>NZ_LWFE01000526.1:0-638 GCF_001635675.1 Oleiphilus sp. HI0061
TGTGTCTTGGTGATGCTCTGGATTAATTAGGCCGCGATGATCGATTAAGGTGATCGCCGCTTCAATAGTTAAATCTGTGATTTCATAAGCTTGAGATAATAAGTGCGAAAGCTCGATTTGCTGGTCGACATTCATGCCAGATAAACCAAGGTTCGGGATTAGCGGCAGTATTTTCTCAATGCGTGCTTTGTTCTTATTGCTTGTCGCTAACTTTAAGGACATTAAAAGATAGTCTTGAGCGTCAGCTTCATTGAGGTGCTCTATTTGAACTGACCCTAGTGCAGCATCGCTCTGTGCGTATAGGTTATTTTCCCAATAAGATTGTGCGGCTTGAAAAAATAGCTTGGATTGTTGTTTTGGGGAGGTGGACTTTAGTGCTAGTGAAATCAGCTCTTCCGGTTGTTTTGGAGCGGGAGATTCGACCTTTGTTAGTTTGCTTTGGTTTACTTTAGGCGATGTGCCACAGGCAGATATAATGACAGACAGGCAGACAATAATAGAAAAGTGAAGTGCTTTCATAGCGGGGTCTATGCTTAAATGTAGAATGTTCCGTATTTTATAGTGAGGTTGTGTTCTTGGAAAGTGCCATTTACATTGTTGCGACGCCAATAGGAAATTTGTCAGATATTACTTTGAGG
>NZ_LWFE01000527.1:0-921 GCF_001635675.1 Oleiphilus sp. HI0061
TCTGTAGTGAAGCCGCGAATTGCTATTGCTTCGGCACCACCCCAAGTAGGGTAACTTGCCACGGAAGGAACACTTTCCAGCACATCACTTAAGCGTTTTGCTCCTGTTTTTTGCCAGTCATTTTCGGTCAGAAGAGATACGCTAGACGCTGCGTCCAGCTCTGACTCTTCAAATACTGATGCAACAGTTACTTTGAGGTTCATTAAGTCCTGAATGGACATTTGGACTGTGTGATCGAGATAATGAGGTAATGTATAAAGCGGCACCACTACATGATATTGGGAAGATCGCTATCCCTGATCATATCCTTAACAAGCCTGGTAAGCTAACACCTCAAGAGTGGGAGGTTATGCAGTCTCATGCCCAGATCGGTTACGATATACTTTCGACGTCTGACTTAGAGGTCTTGCGAGCGGGCGCGCTCATTGCAGGTGGGCATCACGAGAACTGGGACGGTTCAGGCTATCCAAACGGTATTGCGGGTGAAGATATTCATATCTTTGCGCGAATTGCTTCGGTGGCAGATGTGTTCGATGCGCTGGTGAATCGTCGATGCTATAAACAAGCTAGGTCTATAGACGAGACATTAAACTTCTTCAAAGAGATGAAAGGCACTAAGTTCGAGCCGCGTTTGGTTGATTTATTACTCGATACCCAAGAAGAGCTAATGAAAATTCAAGAGGCGCATGCCGATTAGGCATGCGCATACGATACTAGGTTTTACGCTTAGAATGCTAAGGCAAAGCCTAGTAGTATCGATAGAGTAGCGAGACCGGATGCAACAATGATTGTCGCCATTGCCTTGTCTTGTTTGGCTGCATCAGAACGAGTAAACGACGCTCTATCTTCGAAGGTCATTTGTTTTAGCGGTGCAGCTAGCATTGGCTTCATTTCGTTATCAACTAAAATTGAATCGTTGGC
>NZ_LWFE01000528.1:0-774 GCF_001635675.1 Oleiphilus sp. HI0061
TATCGACGCCTCCTACCTGGATATTCACCTTCAAAACGGTCAGCCAAAAACTAACGGCAAGGAACACCCGCTAGTGAATGAAGCGAACAGCAACCTTTTTTCATTTACACCAAAAGGGAATCTTAAAGACGCAGTCGATGATTTCCAGAGAAATTATATTATTCATATTCTGGACCAACATCAGGGAAACCAGGCGGCTGCAGCACGTGACTTGGGCGTAAACCGAAGTAATTTCTATCGCTTAATTAAACGCCTGGAGCTATAAAGGCTTTAAGAGAAGCAAAGCTTTCCCTTGATTCAAGTCTAAAGTTCATCATAATTAGCTAAGATCTGACCGTTGGCGTCTGCATGAAGCAATGCGACACAAGCTCACTTTTCTTAGGCGTCTTTTACTATGCAAGCTTTAGAGTGGTTATTACCGCAGTTGTCCACAACAACATGGACGGCACATATTCTGGTATTTGTATTCAACATTGGCTTATTCCTGTATGCAAAGCCGATTATAAGCTTCATTGATGGCGCACGTGATAGCGGCGTCAAAGTCACACTGTTTCGCGCCTTAAACGGCCTGGTGCTGATTCTTCATATCGTCCATCTGGTTTTTCTCAGACTCAACAATAGCTACGAAAACTTCTTTATACACTTGGGTTTAAGTCTCACCACTCTGTATCTCAGCATCCTGATTTACAGTATTTGTAGCCGCCAATCTCGCAAGAAGTTCGGCCTCGAAAAAGTTGTTGATGAGAAGCCTGTTTTTCTAGACACCTACTCAAG
>NZ_LWFE01000529.1:0-955 GCF_001635675.1 Oleiphilus sp. HI0061
TTGAAGCCGCACGAGCAGGAGAGTTTGGACGCGGATTTTCCGTAGTCGCCGATGAAGTGCGTGGACTCGCTCACCGCAGTGCTGAAGCAGCGAGTGAAATTCAATCTATTGTGAGCGGTGTAGTAAATGGAGCTAATGATGTAGAACGCATCGTAGGAGAAACTATTGGTGTACTAGAAGACTCTCATCAAGACCGAAAACAGTTAGTTCAAACAATTTCTGATGCTCAAACCGCTGCTACAGAAAATGTTGATGCAACAGCTCAAATTGCCTCAGCAGCAACAGAGCAAGCTTCCGTAGCACAAGATATGGCAAGAGGTGTGCAAAATACCGCTGATGGCATTAATGAATCATTCACCATTTTCAAAGATATGTATAAAAATGTCGAATATCTACGTGACCTGCAAGTAGAGTGTTTGAGCTACTTTGATGTAAGCAACGATGATGTACTGCTTCGCATGGCCAAGAGTGACCATATTGTGTGGGTAGATAAGGTTATCCGTTTTGCATTATTTGGACAAAACAGCGTACAAGAGAGTGAGCTAAAAGATCATACCCAATGTCGCCTTGGGAAATACCTAATGTCTGATAAAGGACAGCAGCTAAGTTCCAAGAGTCGCTTCAAAGAGCTTTATGAAGATGTTCATCCGAAAGTACACGCTAAGGGCATAGAAATCTATAAGGTCGCACGAGCAGGCGCTGAACCATTATCTCTGCAGGGTGCAGTTGAAGAGCTTATTGGCTTATCAGATAGCGTATTGGATATTCTTAATGAATTTATCCAGCACCGTTAGAATTTCTTAGACCTTGCAATATTACCTCTGTTTCAGAAGGTGAAAAACAGCCCGCCAATATGAGGCTTGTGGCGCTTCGAAATGCTTGCTTTAGATCTCGCCGGCAATGCTAGGTTTAGGTCTGCTTTCAAAAGCAAAAAAAGTGGCGTATTAATCATAGC
>NZ_LWFE01000530.1:0-639 GCF_001635675.1 Oleiphilus sp. HI0061
GGTCATACCCATCGCAGATACCTGCTCAGGATTCAGCCAGATACGCACAGAGTAATCCCCTGCACCAAATACTTGAGCATTTCCAACACCTTCTAGGCGAGCAAGTTCATCGCGCACTTTCAAGTTAGCAAAGTTAGACAGGTACAACATGTCATAGCTATCGTCAGGTGATAACAGATGCACGACCATCGTTAAGTCAGGTGAAGATTTGGTTGTGGTCACCCCCAAACGTTGAACGTCTTGCGGCAGCCTGGGAATCGCTCGCGAAACACGGTTTTGGACTTGTACCTGCGCATCATCGACATCAGTACCCAGCTCAAAGGTAACAGTAATTGCCAAGCTACCATCTGAGGTTGCTTGTGAGGACATATAAAGCATGCCTTCAACACCATTAATCGCCTGTTCCAATGGCGTAGCAACAGAGTCCGCCATCACTTCGGGGTTTGCGCCAGGATAGCTAGCATTAACCACAACGGTTGGCGGAACAACCTCTGGGTATTCTGTTATCGGCAATTGAAAGACGGCGATCAAGCCAGCTAGGAAGATCATCATCGAGAGCACGCCAGCAAAGATCGGGCGGCTAATAAAATATTGTGAAATACTCATTTTGGCTTGCCGCTCCTAGCCTTGGCTATTGTT
>NZ_LWFE01000531.1:0-862 GCF_001635675.1 Oleiphilus sp. HI0061
GATACCGGACTTAATTCAAGAAATCAGACCTAAAGTACGCTGTGTAACATCATCAAGCGCCAAGCTGGAAATGAGCAATAATGGTGGTATTTTGATTGACGTAAGAGAACCCATGGAAGTGGCACAAAACCCGACACCGAACGCCCTCAACATTCCACGTGGTGTCTTGGAAATGAAGGTATCAGAACTCCACCCACATGAAGAAACACCGCTCTATATCCACTGCGCAACCGGTGCACGCGCCACTTTATCTGCAGAGCAGCTGATGAGAATCGGCTATAAGCATGTATCGGTGATCACTTGTGATATTGAGACGATATGTCAGAGCTAGAATAATTAGAAAGTAGAATGGCACTTACTTAAACTGAATTTCACTTTTTTACAGTGGAAGCCTAGAGAAACATTACTCCTCTGTGCAGCAAAGCGCTCTGTGTCCTCTGTGGTTAAGGGCCTTAGTCTTGAAGATCAAAAACCCAAAAACGAATCCACCACAGAGGACACAGAGCGGCCGATGGCCTGTACGGAGATAATCAAAAAAGGGTTCTTAAATGAATGGCTCCTATTTAATCTGAATTGCACCCTATAGATAATCATTTGTTTAGATGGAACATATGCTTAAGTAAGTGCCGTTCGGTCTAGAGTAAATTTACTCTGACCGCAGCCTCTCCTTCTAATTATGTTAGACTGCCGCTAGTTTTTAAGCGCATCAAATTGAAGGAACTCCCATTAAATGGACTTAGAAGTAAAACCCTATACTGAACAGCCTTTTAGATTCAGCGGCAAAGCACTCGAATTCTTTGGCATTTGGATCGTCAATATAGCTCTCACCATCGTTACGCTGGGCATTTATTCGGCCTGGGCG
>NZ_LWFE01000532.1:0-648 GCF_001635675.1 Oleiphilus sp. HI0061
TCAAAAGAGTGGCTTACCTACCGTTCAAAAATACTTACAAGAGGCTGTATCAAGTGTCGCCAATCAGTCCATAGAGCTTGTTTGCGCGGGCAGAACCGATAAGGGTGTGCACGGTGCTCATCAGGTTGTTCATTTTGACACCGAAGTGCAGCGTAGTGAAAGAGCGTGGGTTTTTGGTAGCAACTCAAACCTACCAAAAGATATCAGTGTTTCATGGGCTGGCTGTGTTGACTCTGAGTTTCATGCGCGATTTTCTGCTACCAGTAGGCGCTATCATTATGTGATATACAATCACCCGGTCAGGCCTTCAATCTTCCATAATGAAATGACTTGGTGTCATGACCCCTTAGATGAAATAAAGATGCACCAGGCAGCTCAATGTTTGGTGGGTGAGCATGACTTTAGCTCGTTCAGGGCTGTAGGCTGCCAGTCAAGAACGCCGTTTCGGTTTGTCGAATTTATTAATGTTCAACGCTTCGGCGATATTTTAGTTATTGATATTAAGGGAAATGCATTTTTGCATCACATGGTTCGTAACATTGCTGGTGTTTTGATGGAAATAGGTAAGCAGAGAAAACCAGTAGATTGGTGTGCCGGGGTGCTCGAAGCACGAGACCGGACTAAGGGGGGAGTGACTGCGCAGCCAAA
>NZ_LWFE01000533.1:0-657 GCF_001635675.1 Oleiphilus sp. HI0061
TGCAATGATGCCTTTAAGCCGTTTGCCGGACCCGCTATTTAACTTGTGCTCAAGGTCGGTGGCGAGATTGCCAAAGCCAACGAGAGGATGAAAGTGCTTGGCTTCGCCAAAGACCTTATCGAGGAACAAGGCCAATAAGAGGCAAATTGAAAAGTACATGTGTTATTTCCTTGTTATATTTATTGGCAGGCAACGAGAACTAGCAGGGTGATGCATTCGAGTATCTCGATCATGGCGCCGGCTGTATCACCTGTGCACCCTTTAAGCCGCTTCATCATGCGAGAGCGCAAGTAGTAGAAACTTAAGCAGCTTACGAATAGCAGGGGGATGATGACTGCCCAGCCTAGAAAGTAGCAGGAAGCGAGCATGAGGATGATAGAACCAAGCCAAACTTGGTGATCTTGCTTGTGCTCGGCAATTGCACTTCCTAAACCGCTTTTTCGTGCATAGGGTGTGGTAACAAATAGCAGGCTGGCGCTGATGCGAGCAAATACCAGGGGCCAGATAAGCAGCCAAATATCCTGATTGATGATTAGCTCAATAGTTAAGAGCTTCAAAAGCAATAATAAAACANTCGCTGCAATAGCAATTGGGCCAGATGTTGGATNTTTCAGAAGTCGCAGAGTTCTTTCTTTTGAGCCAAGCCCACCATCCAGG
>NZ_LWFE01000534.1:0-875 GCF_001635675.1 Oleiphilus sp. HI0061
AAAGGGTTTCTCAATCGAAAACATACATTCCCTCGTCTCGCTGGCAGGGTTAGCGCGGGGTAGACTCAGCGAGGGGTGGAACCCTCTGCCTACAGATATGAGGTTATACTATTATTGTAGGTAGAGCCTTCCATGGCTCGCTAGCGGGTTAGCACGAGATATACTCATGCGAGAGCTGAAACCCTCTGCTGATTACGTCTAGACCAATAAAAAAATAGAAACTACCTGAACGAAACCATATCATTTAAACTGGCATGATAAATTTGAATCAGAGATATAAGCTATGAGCGACAGCACCACGCTAACTGCCCTTGAGATCGACCGCCAACATATCTGGCACCCCTACAGTGCAATTGGTGCACCCCATAAGATTTTTCATGTCGAATCAGCTCAAGGTTGCACACTCAAGCTAAAAGACGGAACAAAGCTAATAGACGGCATGGCGTCCTGGTGGAGCGTCATTCATGGTTATAATCACCCTACACTAAATGAAGCCCTAAAAGCACAATGCGACAAAATGTCTCATGTCATGTTTGGCGGTCTCACGCACGATCCAGCCATCGAGCTAAGCAAACTCCTGGTTGAGATCAGCCCTCAAGAATTAGAGGCTGTATTCTTCGCCGACTCAGGCTCTGTGGCCGTTGAAGTCGCCATGAAAATGGCAATTCAGTACTGGCATGACCAAGGCAAACCCAAGAAGCAACGCTTTATCTCGCTACTTAATGGCTATCATGGCGACACCTTTGCGGCCATGTCGGTGTGTGACCCGATAAACGGTATGCACTCACTGTTCTCAGAAACCTTAACCAAGCAGTTCTTTGTTCCAGCACCCACATCTAAGCCAGGTGAAGCCTGCAATGAACATGACAAGCAAG
>NZ_LWFE01000535.1:0-13710 GCF_001635675.1 Oleiphilus sp. HI0061
CTTTGCTTTAGCCTGAGCTTCATCAACAATAAGCAACTCATCAGTAAGAGAGGGGTCTGTAAACGAAGCATCGAACTGATAGTTTAAGGGTAGTTCATAATATGTTCGACTTGCATCCATGTTTTCACACGCTGAACCGTCTTCCTCATCGACTGCGGTCACAACATAAACCGACTCCGCATGCCTAACCGAAAAGGTCTCAACGGTACCGGTACCGGAATCAGAAAGAGAAGAGACGACTAGCTCTTTTGGATGAATCTCACATATTTCATTCTTAAAGTGATTGATAGCCTTGAGTTCATTCGTTTCATGGTCAACTTTATAGACGGTATCGGTACTCACCAAGATTGAAATATCCGGCTTGGCTCCATTGCTATCGGAAGTATTCAGGCTCAAGATCATTCCTGATTCAGAGGAAAAAACTGCCTCATGCTGAATCGTCGAACTTTCTGTTTCTGGAGCACTGAAGGAATATAAGCCCAAACTGTCACTCACCTCGTCAGACGGGCGAGAGAAAAAAGTTTCGTCGATAGCAACATCTTGAAAATCTTGCCCCGGAGTAGAAGGTGGTGAAGTATCGTCTACTGTTTCTGGTGCCGTTTCTGCCACTCGCCCTTCGCAACCTGCCAGAACGATTGAAACACACCAAGCGAGAAATAATTTAAATGCCTGCTTTGTCATAACACCCTAATTTCCTATGAGCTAATCCATGTACCACTCTATTTCCTGAGACACTATTCAAAAACATCAGGAATATCTTTCCGTAATTCTATTTTTTGCGTCTCCATTATATCTGGGATAATCTGTGAAATAATCTATAAGCGTCTTGATTGGGAGCCTGTTCACAATAAAACCCTGTCCCAATCGAGATTTATTCTGGCAGCACCTGGGATACAGCAACGTCATGGACATCACACCAAAACCACCGTCAACGCCAGAGGTCGTCAGCAAAGGTACAAGCACTCTTTCTAGATCACAAATTACCAGCATTGAAGAGCTTAAACTGGTACCCGGTAAGCAATACCAGGCAACTGTTCAGGCACCCCCCCCCAAAACTAACCAGGAACAGCCGGTAATCGAAGGAAAAGCAGCCACAGTAAACACTCACAGCAGTAAAGAATGGCTACTCAATATTAATGGCAAACTTGTCACAACCACCAGCAGCATTCCTTTAGAGATAGGTCAGACGCTATTAGTCAAGCTTGAAAGCTCATCAACAAAACAGAGCAAGGCTTTGATCCTTGTCAGTCCGACTAATAGAAGCACAGCTCAAATCCCAGCAGACAAAGGCAGCATCAATACCGAAATACTATTAGGCACCTTAGCAAAACTGCTACCGAAGCAACTGTCTCTTGGTACCGGCTTCGCTGCCCTGAATGAGATGAGTAAAGCGACTTCGCAAACGCCGCCCATTTCTCAAAATCAAACAAAGATAGCCAGCGCTCAACAAACCCAGCTCTCCCCTACACAAGGCTCATCGCCGCTTACTCGAAAAGTTGCGCTAGAAAGCATCGCAACACTGATCAAATCTCTTCCTCACGCAGAGCAGATCTCTCAAGCCAGCCGTCAAGGCGACACTCTAAGCTCTCCTGACACAATTAGAAACGCCTTAAAACACAGCGGTCTTTTCATGGAGTCACAGCTCAGTAACACCACCAACAAACAACAAATACTCGAGCAACTCCAAAACCTCAAAACCTTGAACAAAATAGCATTAGCGCAAGCAGACCAGACCAAACCTACTGCCAATAACCCGCTTTCTGGAACCCCCTCTCCTCAAAATACCAACCAAACAAGCTCTGCAGTCACGAAGCAAGCACTAGACATGCTGCAGCAACTTGTAAAGCAACATAGCAACACGGCAGCCGATCCAAGCCAAGACAAGACAATATCAAGCGATTTAAAAGCGACCCTGCTAGGCATTAGCCGAAACTTATTACCTGCCGCAAATAGCAGCGGCGAACAAAACCAGGCGATAGAGAAACTCCTTGGCAGCCTTTTAGAGCCTGAACTATTAACAACTCCCTTTAATTTTCCGCGCATCCAGTCCGACACAACAGCGAAGGCCAAAGCTCTTTTTGCCGAGCAAGAGTTTTCTACCGGGCAGCTTTTGAAAATACTTGCCGGAATGCTTAATCGTATTCAGTTCAACCAGTTGAACAGCCTCTTTCAAAGCCAAACCAGTGACGGCAATACACTTCAATCATGGTTTTTTGAATTGCCCGTGGTGAATGTCAACCAAGGGGTCACCACCTTCAGCCTGAGACTCGATAAGGAAAAAAGCGCCACTCAGAACCAGGAAGAGGAATCTGAGGACAAAGCATTGCAGTGGAAAATATCACTATCCTTCGACTTAGAAGGCCTGGGAGCAATATATATTCAAGTAAGCTTGCTCCCTCCTTCTATTTCATCCATTATCTGGGCAGATCAAGCCGATACTTTCGCGCTCGCGCAAAGGGAGAGCAAACATTTTAAGGAAAAGCTTTCAGAGCTAGGCCTAGAAGTAGGCGATATTATTTGCCAACAAGGCCTACCAGAACAACAGGCCACCAAGTTGACACAAAGCCTGGTAGATATTCAAGCATGAACAACAATAACAAAACCAGCTCGAAAACAAGAGCCATCGCGCTCAAGTACGATGAAGTTTCAGCGCCCAAACTTACTGCCAAAGGTGAGAATGAGCTCGCTGAGGAAATAATGCGCATTGCCGAAGAGCACGGCATACCTTTATACGAAAATAGTGAATTAGTCAGCATTTTGTCTAAACTAGAACTGGGAGAAGAAATCCCCGAAGTTCTATATCGGGTAATAGCTGAAATAATTGCCTTTGCATATTACCTGCAAGGAAAGACACCACAAGGCTTTGGCGAGCCAACGACCAGAACATAACGAGCAACATTTTCAACATGGCACATTCTGACCACCAACTACTTATTAACTCAAAATCCTACTTATATGCCCTTATTCTGGCAGGTACCTTAGCGCTCGCCCTGCTCTTTCAGGGGCAATTGATCAGCGCTTGCGGCATCGGTGTTCTGTGTGCGCTACTCATTGTAAACCAGTGGCAAAGTAAAAACCGAAATGCCGATAAAGAGAGCTTCATCTGGTTTAAACACAGTTCTCTGGCTCTCGCCTGCATTGCCCTAATAGGCTTAATGACAGGCCTGGAAGACTTTAAAACATGGACCTATTTCATTCCCTTATTGCTGTTCTTTTTCTATGAATTCAAACCTGCCCTATGGCTTGTCGGGATATTCTCAGTATTTGCCCTGGCCTCTTTGAATGCTAGCGGCTCTCCGTTTGAAAACATTCAAAATACTATGAGCTACCTTTTGTACCTAAGCATGAGCTGCTGCCTGGTTTACTTGAGAGAACTAAGACGAAAACAGCTTAAGCCACTGCGTCGTACAGATAACCTGACCAAAGCAGCCACCAAAGAACATCTAGATGATGACCTGACAAAAGAAATTCAACGCAGTGAACGTGAAGGCAGTGAATTGTCTACAGCCGCGTTGGCAATTGACAAAATATGTCTTTCCAAACTAAACCCTAAAGAACAAGATGCTGTCACGATTGCCATTGGCAAGTTGCTCCATAACAACCTTCGCTTGTTCGACAGTTACTACCTTTGGGAACATCATGAGTTTCTTATCGTCTTACCTCATACCAGCTCGATTCAAGCAGTCAAGATAGCAGACAGCCTGCGACTTAAAGTCCGCAAAGAAATTGAGATTCATGGAGAAAGTATTACCGTTAGTGCTGGCGTGTCCTGCTTAAATATCGGCGATGACAGTACCTCCATAACAGGCCGGGCAAGCCATGCCTTATCAGAAACACAAGCTACCAGTATTAATAGAACACACATCTATCGAGACATCGATGAGCTGCCCCAAGACGCAACGCCAGCCAATGCAGAAGGAGCACAATAATGTTCTCTGAAATCCAGCTTCAAACCCGTCTTACTGCCACATTATTTCTGCTTGGCGCAATTGCTATGGTTGTGCTTGGTATACAAAATTATCGCTACGGTCTCTATGAGCTCGTTTACGTTGCAACACTTCTAAGCATCGTTTATTTAAGCACAAGCCTCTACGCCAAGTTCTCCCCCGAAGCCAAATACCTCAAGCAAGCCTGTCTCGCTGTAGGTGTTATATCTGTTCTCAGCATTTTCGCCAATGCAGGCGAACACCCTGAGGAGCTTAAGCACTGGATATTTCCGATTGGTCTTCTTTGTTATCTATGCCTTCCCTATCGCCAAGCAAGCATATTCAACGTGGTGATGGGTGTGTGTTACTCACTGCTACTGCTATTTGCCAGCAGCATCATCTCAGCACTAGAGTTTGCAACCAGCTTTGCATTATTTATGGGGCTAACAAGTACTTATGCTCAGCTTCATCAGAAACGCAGTCGCACACTGGTAGAACTTGAGATACATGACCCACTAACTAAAGCTTATAACTACCGCCATTTGAGAGATACCCTTAAAAAAGAAATGTGCCGAGCTGACCGAACAGGCAAACCCCTTTCTCTGGTTTCCCTTGAAGTCGATTACTTCCCTCAAATTCAAGACATGCACGGTCTCCCAAATACAAACGACCTTCTTGCTCGATTTGCAGAGACACTTAAAGCAATGATTCGCGCAGGAGATAGCGACTACTTTGATGGAAAGCAGACCTCTTACCTCCTCTTACCTTGCACACCTTCAGAGGGCGTTTTAGTTATTGCGGAAAGAATTCGACGCACCATAGAGGAATGCAACTGGCCAGTGGTTGATGCAATTACGGTTAGCCTGGGCTGCACAACCTATATACCTGATGACTGCTCAGGCGATCGAGATGGCGAAGCAAAGAAATTAATTGAGAACGCTCAGATTGGTTTGATCGAAGCACAAAAAAACGGCCATAACCGCGTCTGCCTGCATAGTCACTAAACAGACAAGTTCGTTGTTTACAGCTTTCTCCCCTCTATTGGCGAAAGCTCAAGACTTCTGACAATTTGTCTCGCTTGTCATTAGTGTGTAAAGTGACCCAACGAGGCTAAGTCTGTTTACCCCGGCACATCTTTCAATACTATTCGCACTTACACCCGGCACAATGACAGAATCTGATTTCCAACCCCTTATTGCATGGCTTGAACTAAACCCAAACTGGGTTTTCGTGGCTGTTTTACTTATTGCATTTATTGAGTCTCTGGCGCTTGCAGGAGTAATCGTACCCGGCGTATTGCTGCTCTTTCTTGTGTCAGCCTTGGCAGGTCACATTAATCTACCTATTGAGTGGCTTTTATTATCGGGCTTTCTCGGTGCCATATTGGGAGACGGCATCAGCTTTTTTCTTGGTCATTATTTTAAAGATAGCTTGCGAAACATTTGGCCCTTCTCCCGCTACCCTAAAACACTTCAGTCTGGTGAGCGTTTCTTCCATAAGCACGGTGGGAAAAGCGTTATGCTCGGCCGCTTTATCGGCCCTATTCGTCCAGTCATTCCTATTGTCGCAGGAATGCTTGGAATGTCTCAAACCAGATTCACTGTCTTCAATGCCCTCTCGGCAACCATTTGGGCACCGTTTTATATCTTGCCTGGCTACCTGACTGGCAGTGCCGTCCATCTGGTTCTGCCAAGTAACTTTTATCCGGCCTTGTTCTCTCTAATTGCTGCGCTGCTCATTATCACTCTCAGCTTTCGCTATGCCAGCCTTAACCTTCAGCATGGATCTCGCATCTATGCGGCGCTATTGCGCAATAACAAAAGCCAAAACACGTCATCAAAGGACTATGAGTTTCCACTTGCGTCACTGAGTTTATTCATAGGATCAAGCTTATTCTTTATTATTTGGAGCTTTCTGGTTTTACGAACAGGCTTGCTAAGCCAACTAGATGCCAGCGTACTTCAACTCGGCGCTGAGCTGCGCAACATCAGTACCTTTGTCAGCGATATCAGCTCTCGGATATTTATCCATCTAACCCTGCTTGGCGATGAAAAGTTTTTGTATGCCTCCTTTATAACACTCATCGCTTTGATGCTTTATCTAAGGCAGTTCCGAGCCTCCACTTTACTGGTGATTTCCGGCTTAAGTACTGCGGCAATTACACACACTAAAAGCAGTATTTAGTATTGCCCGACCTGAACTAGTACTCTCACCGCCTGTTTCATATGCCTACCCTAGTGGCCATAGTTCAGGCTCAACCGTTTTCTACGGCCTGATTGCAGCATTTATTGCCCAACAGCTACCCAAGACCCAACGCTGGCAGTGCTACTTGCTATTCTTTGTGCCGATGTTTCTGATCGCTTTTAGCCGGGTTATGCTCAGCGTTCACTGGTTGTCTGATATTGTTGGGGGCATAGCGCTAGGTTTAGCGATTTGTGGAATTAGTAGAGTGTTATATAGCACTCACCAAGCTTATGACGCCGCGAACCGTCGAGATATCACTGTTGAAAAGAAAGCGGTTATGACAGCACTTTGTCTATGGCTCGGCATCTTAATTGGCTATCAGCTTTATTTCTTTCCAGAAGCCTTGCAGGCTTACCAGTTACGCCCCTAAACGCAGAGCCGTCTGATCAAGACTCAAGATTTATACGGCCTAAGTAACCATATCAGAAATTTGACGAGAGATTGCTTGCAGACGCTGAAGCGGGTCGCTCATTTCATAAAGATGCTGTTTCTGTTTATTGCCTAGCGGCAGTAACTCAGTCAAGCGCCAGCCTACTTGGCGCCCATCTTCATAATCAATATCCATATTCAAATCGCGAACAAAGGGGTGTTTGACCAGAGCCTGCAGTACCACACGCAGCTCATCAAACTCCTCGGGCAAGTCAATATGCTGCTCTTCACCAATAGCCTCAAGCTCGGCATACCAGACGCCATTTTCACGTTCTTCAAGTGAGGATAGTTTGACTTGTTCCAGACCTTCAACCGTCAGATTTAACACCCCGGTACTAGGCGTCTTGCCAAAATCTACAATTTGAACACGCGTGCCAAGTTCATAGAACTGCCCTTCTCGCACGTGTTCAGTCGGTGCATTTTCACTGCACATCAACACTGCCACAAAGCCTTCGCCTTGCTTCATCGAATCAGCAATCATATCTAAATAGTGCGGCTCAAAAATCTGCAAAGGAATACGACCTTGCGGACAGACAATAGCATTGAGCGGTAACAGCGGCAGTTTCATAGTTTATTCAGGTATTCACGGTTGGCTTTTAAGTAAGCATAGACTGATTTTTCCAATCTTATAGTTTCGTATTGAAGATTCGCCATTTGGTGCCAGCATGCATTTTTTTTGCTATGCTGCCTGCTTCAGATTTTTCTTTCTAACAACGATTATTTAAGAGACCAACGATGCCGACCTATCGCTCAAAAACCTCTACTCATGGCAGAAATATGGCGGGAGCACGCTCATTATGGCGTGCCACCGGGATGACAACAGAAGATTTTGAAAAGCCAATTATCGCTGTTGCAAACTCCTTCACCCAGTTCGTTCCAGGTCACGTCCACCTTAAAGACATGGGGCAACTTGTAGCACGCCAGATAGAAAAAGCAGGAGGCGTTGCAAAAGAATTTAATACCATCGCGGTCGATGACGGTATCGCGATGGGTCATGACGGCATGCTATATAGCCTACCTTCCAGAGAGCTGATTGCCGACTCGGTTGAATACATGGTGAATGCTCACTGTGCCGATGCACTGGTTTGCATTTCCAACTGCGATAAAATCACACCGGGAATGTTAATGGCTGCTTTGCGTCTGAACATTCCGGTTATCTTCGTATCGGGTGGCCCAATGGAAGCAGGTAAAACCAAGCTTTCGGAACACAAGCTCGACCTGGTCGATGCCATGGTCATTGCTGCAGACGATAGCGCTGATGATGAAACGGTTGCAGAATATGAGCGCAGCGCCTGCCCAACATGCGGCTCTTGTTCAGGCATGTTCACGGCTAACTCAATGAATTGTCTGACTGAAGCTATTGGTCTATCTTTACCAGGTAACGGCACAACATTGGCAACTCATGCAGACCGTGAAAAGCTATTCCTTGATGCTGCAGACCGCATCGTAGACATTACACGCCGCTATTACGAACAAGATGACGAATCAGTTCTACCACGCTCAATTGCCAGCCATAAAGCCTTCGAAAACGCTGTGATGCTTGATATCGCCATGGGCGGCTCAACCAATACCATCCTTCACCTTTTGGCAGCGGCTCAAGAAGCGGAATTAGATTTCGACCTAAAGAACATCAACGAACTAAGCAGACGCGTCCCTCAGTTATGTAAGGTTGCACCGAACTCTCCTCAATATCATATTGAAGATGTTCATAGAGCTGGCGGCATCATGGCTATTCTGGGCGAACTAGATCGAGCCGGAATTCTGCATACCGACCTGCCAACGGTCCACAGTAAGACAATGAAAGAAGCGCTAGCAAAATGGGACATTATGCAAAATAATGATCCAGAAATTGCCGAGTTCTTTAAAGCTGGCCCTGCTGGCATTCCAACCCAAACGGCTTTTAGTCAATCGACTCGCTGGCCGACACTGGACGGTGATCGCGCTAACGGTTGTATCCGCTCATTAGAAAATGCATTTTCTTTAGAGGGTGGACTCGCAGTCTTGTACGGCAATATCGCTGAAGACGGTTGCGTGGTAAAAACAGCTGGCGTTGATGACTCTATTCTCGTGTTTGAAGGCAAAGCCGTTATCTTCGAAAGCCAGGATTCCGCAGTAAAAGGCATACTTAATGATGACGTAGTTGAGGGCGATGTGGTTATTATTCGCTATGAAGGCCCTAAAGGTGGCCCGGGTATGCAGGAAATGTTGTATCCAACCAGTTACCTGAAATCAAAAGGCCTAGGTAAAGCTTGCGCCTTGTTAACCGACGGTCGCTTCTCAGGGGGTACCTCTGGCCTATCAATTGGCCACGCTTCCCCTGAAGCAGCTGCCGGTGGCGCTATCGCATTGATTGAAGCCGGCGACAAAATCAAGATCGATATCCCTAATCGCTCAATTGATGTTGTCTTGGAAGAAGGGGTACTTAACTCTCGACGTGAAGCAATGGAGCAGAAAGGCAAGCAAGCCTGGAAACCAGCAGAGCATCGCGAGCGAAAGGTCTCTAGCGCTTTGAAAGCCTATGCCATGCTGGCAACAAGCGCCGATAAAGGTGGTGTTCGTAATTTGGATATGCTGGATTAAGCTCGACGAAACATAGGACTGAGCAGAAGTTCAGTCCTTTTCTTTTTACTTACGATCCAAAACGATAAAACTATAATCATAGGGATTCGGCCCTTCGGCTTCAAAATCTTCCCGCCCAATTTCACGCCACTGAGTCCAATCGACTTCGGGAAAATAAGCATCGCCTTCGACTTCTGCATGAACTTTCGTTAGATAGATACGATCAACATCCGGCAGACTCGTTTGATAGATCTGGTCACCACCAATGATCATCACTTCCGACTGACCGTCAATATCACAAACCGACTCTCCTAAATCAAAAGCCTGCTCAAGAGAGTGCACGACTTTCACGCCTTCAGCCGACCAGCTTTCATTTCGCGTTATAACGATATTGCATCGACCTGGAAGCGGCTTACCAATCGACTCATAGGTTTTACGCCCCATTAGAATCGGCTTGCCCATCGTCACTTGTTTAAAGTACTTAAGATCATTGGGCAAATACCAAGGCAGCTTGTTGTTAATGCCGATAACTCGGTTTTCTGCCATCGCGACGATCATGGAGCGCTTCATTGTTTCTTCCTACTCGATATATATTTAAACTGAAAAAGGGTACTGGATACTGTCATGCGACTCATAGCCGACGACTTCAAAGTCAGCGGTCGTCACCCAGGTTTCAAGGTCTTCGAGTGACTTGATATCAGGGTTGATATTTAGTCTCGGAGAAGCGAAAGGCTCACGCTTTAGCTGCACATCTCGCATCAATTCTAACTGGTTCTCGTAGATATGAGCATTGACTATTTTGTGGTAAGCCTTACCGGCTTTATGCCCCGTGATCTGTGCCATTAGAGCAAGCAGAACATAGACCTGAACCTGATTGAAATTCAGCCCCAGCGGCACATCACAAGAACGCTGATAACTAGTCAAATACAGTGTATCCCCTAGCAAAGAAAATGTGTGCGTATGCATGCAAGGGCGCAGACAACCCATTTCGAACTCGCCCGGGTTATAGAAGCTTAGAATTTCTCCGCGGTCATCGACCCCTTTCGAAAGGTTATCGACGATCTTTTTAAGCTGGTCTAATGGCGTGCCATCCGGCTTTTGCCACGCCCGGCCCTGAACGCCGTATACTCGCCCCATATCATCCTCACCTTTACGATGCGGATTATTCAACCAGGCTTCATTCTCATTGGCATTAGCATTCCAGGTGTTACAGCCGATCTCGCGAAATTGCGCAGCACTGCTATACCCACGGAGATAACCCAGAAGTTCTGCAATGGCTGCTTTATAGTAACTTTTGCGAGTGGTAATTAACGGAAATACATTGTTCTCAACGTCATACTCCAGGTCAGCATTGATTAGGGTCAGGCAGCGCGTTCCGGTACGTTTATTATCTACCCACACACCCTCATCAATAATACGCTGACAAAGCGCTAAGTACTGCTTCATATGCTTCTCTCAATTTTTTATTTTCTAGTTTATGCTCGGTGCGATAGTTTATCGGAGTTAAATTTGTAGGCATACCAAATAAAACCCACACCTATTAATATCATCGGGAATGACAGTAGTTGACCTTTCGTCAGCCAACCCCAGGCAACAAAACCAATATGTGCGTCAGGCTCTCTTACGAACTCAACAACAAAGCGGAAAATTCCATAGAAGATCATAAACATACCCGAGACCGATGCCGCAGGCCTGGGTTTAACGGAATAAAACCATAAAATACAAAAGAACATCAGCCCTTCAAGCCCTGCCTGATAAAGCTGAGAAGGGTGCCTAACCAATTGCTCCGGGTCGTTTGGAAATACCATTCCCCAAGAAACATCTGTCGCCCTGCCCCATAATTCTGCACCAATAAAATTTCCGATTCGTCCCAAACCCAAACCTATTGGCACAAGAGGCGCGATAAAGTCCAATAGTTGAAAAAAAGTGCAGCCAATCTTTCGTGCATAAAAAACAATGGCTAACATCACACCGATTAAGCCGCCATGAAAGGCCATTCCACCTTCCCAGATTCTAAACAACCAAGCTGGGTCATCGAGAAATTTGTCGAAGTTATAGAAGAATACGTAGCCCAGGCGCCCCCCCAGGATTACCCCCAATGCGCAGTAATAAATCATATCTCCGACTTGCTCTTTGGCAATTGGAGCACCAGGTCGTTGGGCTCGTCTCTGCCCTAGTAAGTAAGCCGCCACAAAACCAATCAAATACATTAAGCCATACCAATGAATTTGAATTGGCCCTAAGTCCAAAGCAACCGGATCTATCTGGGGATACGACAACGCCATTGTAATTCCTTAAATTTTTAATATTAAACAGAGCTAAGTCACTAGAAAGCGAACACCAACTAATAGCAGAAAACCTGCAAACAATCTTTTCAGTAACAGAGGCGACAAGCGATGCGCCAACTGCGTTCCAACCCTCGCGAAGTATACAGAGCAAATAGATATTCCGAGTAAAGCAGGTAGGTAGATCAATCCCAAACTCCATTCAGGCCGTCCTTGCAAATCACTTCCCATCATCACATTACTGAGCGTGGCAAATAAAGCGATGGGTAAACCACATGCAGCGGCGGTACCCACCACTTCTTTCATCTCAATACGATACCGACTCAAATAAGGAACGCTAAGTGTTCCACCACCAATCCCGAAGATAGAAGAAAACCACGCAATGACCACGCCCATTATAGATAGTGCGATATTTCCGGGTATCGCCAAAGACTGCAAGCTAGCGGATTTGATAAACATTCGCAGCGCTACAATCACCGCAAAAAGTCCAAACAGCTTTTTCAGCATCCAGCCATCTAGTTGCACCAGCGTTAATACACCAAGCACCGCACCTAGCGCAATACCAGCACTCATCGGCCGAAACACCGACCACAAAACCGCGCCTCTCTTATGGTGATTATATACCGAGCTCATCGAGGTAAACACTATGGTCGCAAGTGAAGTTGCTATCGCCATATGGGTCAAGACTTCTGCGGGGAAACCTTGGCTTTCGAAGACAAAAACCAGGATAGGCACGACGACTAAACCACCACCCACGCCAAAGAGCCCTGCCGTTAACCCGGCAAAGATACCCGCCAGCAAGTAGCTCACAATAAACATAGTCCGTATCTACCCCTAAATAATTGCATGGTATGATAGCTGTATTACATTCTGAGGTCATTCTTTCAATGTGTTTAATAGTTTTTGATTGGCAGCCCGAGCAAGCACGAATACTGACACTCGCCTCAAATAGAGATGAGTACTACGCCCGCCCTACACTTAACGCTCATTTCTGGGAAGATAGCCCTGACATATTTGGCGGCCGAGATTTAAAAATGGGTGGCACCTGGTTAGCCCTTTCCAAAGGTGGCCGCCTCGCTGCAATTACAAATTATCGCGCGCCAGACTCCAGAGTATACGAACGATCTCGTGGAGAAATTCCCTCAAGCTTCCTTCAAGCAAGCTGCTCTGCAAATGAGTTTGCAGCTCAAATTTCAAGCGATGAATATGCCGGATTTAACGCTCTTCTGTTTGATGGCTCAGACTTGGTATATTGCCATAATCGTGGTCAGACGAGAGGTAGTCAAACCCTAAAGCCGGGACGGTATGGCTTAAGTAACCACCTGCTAGATACGCCTTGGCCAAAAGTACGAAAAACCAAAACAGCTCTCGAACAGGCCCGGCAGAACCCTGATAACACTGAAGCAGCTAGACACTTACTGTTGGCACTACAGAACCAAGAACAAGCATCGCCTGAAGAACTGCCGCAGACAGGCATCCCTCAAGAGTTTGAGCAAGTGCTCTCTTCCCCCTTTATTAGAACGCCCAACTATGGAACTCGTGCGAGCAGCGTCATCATTATTGATAAAGAAACTTTAGGTACGGCTAAGAACGAGCAGATCAATAAAGCTTTCTTTCTTGAACGTCAGTATCAGAAGGGTAGCAGCAAATTTAACGACAACATAACAAACATAACTTTTTAAGCTAGAGCTCGACAGACTCTAGCTCATTGCAAGCTACCGTCATCTTCAGATCGATTACCTTTTAGCTGTTGAACCTGGCGCTTAATGACATGCTGAACCAATGTTTCCTGATCAATTTCGGTGACATTAACGAAGTCAGCGCGCGCAAGCCAGGGCTTGCCATCAATGCTCTCATCCAATGCATCACAAGCAATAACAGCTGCTAAGAGCTGCAATCGAGTATTACTGGGGTATAGCGTTAGTTCTATATGAACATGCTGATTCAAAGCAGCACTTTCTTCAAGCGGGAAAGCGATTCCACAAGCACTCAAATTAACCTGACAAGCAGAAGTAGACTGCTCGAGACCCTCTTCTTGGCCAGAGGCAAGACCGTGGCCAAAAGCCAAATTTATTTTCTGGTTAAAAAGATCAAGAATATTATGAATTTCAGGTTGGGAATTCTTCAGTACTGTCAGATCTGTTGCTATCTGGTGCTCTATCTGTGACAGCAGAGACTTCAGAGAAGTCGGTTGAGCTTGCACCGCCAAATCAGTTTCACCCTCCGAAAGAAAGCGATAACGAAGACCAACAAGGTCCGTCACTCTA
>NZ_LWFE01000536.1:0-488 GCF_001635675.1 Oleiphilus sp. HI0061
GTCAGCGATTAGTCTTGAAAATCGGGACATTCGGTCGATGTGCATTGCTGTTTCAGGGTCACGATGGTGAGTGAAATTCATGGCGCTTCTGACAGTTGCTTGTAAGGTACCTACCACATCTTGTTCATGGGATACCAGAAGAACGAGCATGTGAGCTGTCATATCCAGGTCTACCAAGGTGCTTTCTTCAAAGACGTTTTTTTCGAAGGAGTTAAAAAATATAAAGCCGATAAATTGCCCATCTTGATACATTGGAAATGTATAGCTAGAGCCGAAATGACTCTTTTCTAATACTCTCGTATGGGTATTCTGGCCGTCAGAAAAAATTTCCATATTGTTTACGACTCGTGGATTCCCACTCTTGATTATCTCTATCAGGGAAGGGGCATCGCTTAAACTTGCTTGATAGTGAGTCAAAGGGCTTTCGTGTTCGCTGCTCCAAGCAAAGGTTTTAAGGGTATCGGTTTTCGCATCAAACAAGGCGACGG
>NZ_LWFE01000537.1:0-692 GCF_001635675.1 Oleiphilus sp. HI0061
CCTGATCCTTATAGCGTCGTTGAAGTTCGGTGGCAGATTTTAGTTTGTGTTTGAAATAAGGAATACTTGTGCAACCGGTTAAAGGGTCAGTTCTAGTGGCGAGTTTTAGATCTTTCTCTAGCTTGGTAAGGTAAGTAAGTAATACCGAGAATAAGCTAAGAAATAATGCAAACGATAAAGCCTGAAAGAAAAATGAGCTACTGTTGTTTTCAGGTGTTAGTGGGAAGCTGAGGCATAGCGCACTCAATGACAAAATCGAGCCAAACTTTACCCCAATTAAAATAAGCGTTGCTGCTGCCAAAGGGAACAGCCAATATAAAACTAATGAGAATTCACTAAGGCTATGGCTGACTAGCGTTATATCAATGCAGACCCACAGTGCGGTGCAGGCTATCAAGAGTTGTTTTTTTCTTGAGGGCGATGAAAGATGAGCAGTGAAGAAAGCCTTTGTAAAGCAAGGCGCGCAGATGAAAAATAGGACACTCTGTGCTATTTGGTCGTTAAGAAACAAGCTAATAGCAAAGAACACACAGAAAAATAGCAGCCCGGAGAGTGCAGCATTATTTAGGTGCTCTTTTGCTTTAGTCATAGGTTCTCGTAGGCTAATGATTCGAGGTATTCAATATTTGGAATTACAGCTTCTTCACCATCCAGTGTGATCATTGCTGAGTCAGCTTTTCCTGGCTTACGGT
>NZ_LWFE01000538.1:0-634 GCF_001635675.1 Oleiphilus sp. HI0061
ACTGTTTTGATGTCCGGTTTAGGGTTATCCAGCATCCATTGTGCAAGCGTCTGCCCTTCAATATATTCGTACACTAAATAAATAAAATTACGCTTTCTATCAGGTTCAATTGCTTTCAAAACATGAGCATTGCTCACCCTTTTTGCAATCCACTCTTCCATCAAGAAGCTTTCCAAGTAATCCGGGTTATTTCTCATTTCTGTGGAAGGTGTTTTTATCACCACCTTCTTTTTTGTTTGTTGGTCTTCTGCTAGAAATACATGGCTACGACTACTGATATAGATATCACGTAGAATCATGTATCCATCAAACTCTTTACGAGCCTCTAATCTGGGGGCAGGAGGCAGCTGAGTAAGCTGCTGTTGTAACTCACTTAACTCTCGCGCCGGTAAACTATCGATGCTCACGATCTGCAAAGTTAAATTGTCATCGCTGCCCGCTGCCAGGGCTTCATTAACCAACTCTTTTGCCAAACTATCTGGTACTTTCCCTGTCTCCTCAAAAGCTCTCGTAATCGTATTCGCCAAATGCTTTTCAGTAAGAAACTCATACACCCCGTCAGTAGCAAGAATAAAGATATCTCCCTCACTTAGAGGAAGCGCTCGATAGTCCATTTCCAAAGTGTCATGAACGC
>NZ_LWFE01000539.1:0-986 GCF_001635675.1 Oleiphilus sp. HI0061
CGGCAAAGAAGGCTTTCGACTTCTTCAGTCAAAACTTCTAGTCGAGATCCTTGATGCCAATGGCAATCCGGTTGATTGCGGAGAAAGAGGGGAGATTGTTTTGACCGGTGGGTTTAACGATTATCTGCCGTTGATACGTTATCGCACCGGTGATTTTGGAAGACTCGAGCTTGAAGACGGGCATTGGTACATCAGAGATCTAGAAGGGCGGCCGCCGGTTCAGTATAAGACTAAAGATGGTGTATGGCTTAACAATGTTGATGTCACGCATATGCTACAGAAATTTCCATTATCTCAGTTTTCTTTGCATCAATATGCAGAAGGTACACTGACTATAACTTTGCCGAATGAGACGTATTCGGATTCAATTAAACAGTTATTGGAAACTAAGCTTGGCCAACAGGTTCAGATCAATCTGTTTGAGAAAGTAAGCAGCGATAAAAAAATAATTCAATATTCAAGTGATTTAAGGAACATATTTTGATTAGCTATTTGGAATGGTCTGCAAACGCAGTATTTGTTATCAGCGTCATATTGGCAGCGAGAAACAATGTAAACACGTGGTGGACTGGTATCATAGGCTGCGGCTTGTTTGCCGTTCTGTTCTATCAGGTCAATCTCTATGCAGACGTCACGCTGATGGTGTTCTTCATACTCACGAGCATCTATGGCTGGATGTATTGGGGGGCTAAAAAACAATTACACCCGATTCAGCGAACCAAAATGACAAATTTCGTTTCATTCATAGCAGCTGCAGTCTTAGCAACCTTAGCCTATGGATGGCTTTTGCATGAGATGACGGATGCGTACGCGCCATTTATCGATTCAATTGTTCTCATGTTTAGCGTTCTTGCGCAGTTTCTTTTGATGAAGAGAAGGCTAGAGACATGGGTTTGCTGGTTGATCGTAGATACCGTCGCTGTCCCGCTTTACTTCTCCCGAGAGCTTTATCTGACGGCGTTTGTGTACGGCTTGTTCTGGTGCAA
>NZ_LWFE01000540.1:0-694 GCF_001635675.1 Oleiphilus sp. HI0061
ATCAAACCAGGCATTGAGTATTGGCTCCTTCATACACGCAAAGACAAGTGCCTTAATACATCGGAGCGTGATGTCCTCACTTTTCTTCCAAGTACAAATATTGGCATCATCGAACAGCGTTACGGCTGGAATGTGTTCATGAGATTTACTCATCGTTTGCGCCATGACTTTCCTGGCACCTGTTAATTTAGTGATTGAATCACCACATCTCCCAGGAGAACTTCCTTTCAGCTCATTCTTCTTGTAATGAGCTTCCAGAATTCCTTTCTCTGTAAGCATCCCATAAGACTTTTCACTGAGCTGTTCTGTCAGGCCTATTTTTTCTGCAAAGACCCTGACAGAAGGCGGCGCATTTAAAGTCTGTTTCTGCTTTAAAAGCGCACTGTCAGGCGGGCTGGCATGATCAACAATCATATCCTCATATTGATCGACATCCTTTTCACCTTCTGCAGTTTGCAAACTTCCAACGACCGATACGCTCTTTTGCACATTTTGAGAGACGCCTAGATACTCCGATATCGAAGTATCTTTACCTATCGGGGACTCAGCATTTTCCTTCTCAGTGTATTCTAATAACACTGAACCCACATCAACCATGTCGCCCGCTTTACAGTGAATTTTCCCGATTCTAGCTTCCACAGGAGATGGAATTTCCACAATAGCTTTTGCCGTTTCGACAACTAAAATCAACTGA
>NZ_LWFE01000541.1:0-1062 GCF_001635675.1 Oleiphilus sp. HI0061
CTGTGAAAGATAAACGACCTGTAAATCTCGATCTAACTCAATTTAGTTTTCCTCTGCCTGCGCTAACGTCAATTGTGCACCGTGTTACCGGTGTGGCCTTGTTCGTTGGTGTGGCAATTCTTATGTATGTCCTTGAACTTTCGCTCTCGAGCGAAGACGGTTTTAACGCCGCTAAAGAGTGTCTGGACGGTGCTTTTGTTACTTTGATTATGTGGGGCTTGGTTTCTGCGCTTCTTTATCACTTGGTAGCGGGAATTAAACATTTATTAATGGACTGTGGTATTGGTGAAACGCTTGAAGCTGGCCAGTTCGGTGCCAAAGTTGTTATAGCAGTGTCAGTTGTACTTATCTTATTGGCAGGAGTTTGGTTATGGTAGCAAGTGTTACTAGTTTTGGTCGTAGTGGACTCTATGATTGGATGATTCAGCGTGTTACAGCGGTTGTGTTGGCTGCTTACACGGTATTTATTCTGGGTTATCTAGTGCTAAACCCTGACTTGACATACATGCAGTGGAGTGAGCTGTTTAGTCAAACTTGTGTCAGAGTATTTTCTTTACTTGCTTTGTTATCTTTGGGTGCTCACGCTTGGATCGGTTTGTGGACGGTGTCTACAGACTATCTAAAAGCAATGGTATTCAGGTTTATTTTTCAAGCTGGTTGTGGCCTGGTCATGTTCGTTTACGTGGTCTGGGGTGTTCAGATTCTTTGGGGGCTGTAAGAAATGTCTAAATTAAGAACGCTTAATTATGATGCAATAGTTATTGGTGGTGGCGGTGCTGGTATGCGCGCAGCACTTCAATTGACAGAATCCGGCATCAAAACAGCTTGTATTACTAAAGTATTCCCAACTCGTTCTCACACGGTTTCTGCTCAAGGTGGTATAACTTGTGCGATCGCAAGTGCGGATCCAAATGATGATTGGCGCTGGCACATGTATGACACTGTTAAAGGGTCAGACTATATCGGTGATCAGGACGCAATTGAATATATGTGTTCAGTTGGCCCTCAGGCTGTATTTGAATTGGATCATATGGGTTTGCCTTTCTCGCGAACTGAAGCAGG
>NZ_LWFE01000542.1:0-1185 GCF_001635675.1 Oleiphilus sp. HI0061
GATATTTTAGGTATCGATTACTTTTATGGTGTTAAAAGTGCTCTTAAAGAACGTGGTGCCAAGGTTTATGCGCCGAATGTGACTGCATGGGATGATGCATACCAGCGTGGAGAAGACCTTATTGCAGCATTGGAAGATCTTCGTGCGGCGACGGGTGCGCAGAAATTCAACTTGATGGGCCACAGCTTGGGTGGGCCAACTGTACGCTATGCAGCGGGCGTAAGACCTGACTTGGTTGCTTCGGTAACGACTATCAATGCGGTGAACTTTGGTTCTGACTTCGCTGATGTTGCTCGCGGTATCGTTCCTGTTGGTGGTGGCCTTGAAGCATTGGTCGAAGGATCTCTTAATCTGCTTGGTAACGTAATTGATGCCTTGTCAGGCAACCCTGAGTATGCGCAGGATGCGAAGGCCTCAGTAACGTTCATGACATCGCCAGGCGCTAACCAGTTTAACGCTTTATTCCCGGATGGAAAGCCTAGCTCACGTTGTGGTGAAGGTGCATCTAAAGTAAATGGTATTCGTTACTACTCATGGGGTGGTGATGCGACATTTACCAATGCTTTAGATATTTCAGATGCGTTCTTGATGTTTACGGGTGCAACGATCAGTGGTGCGAACGATGGCTTGGTTGAACGTTGTGACCAGCATTGGGGAGATGTTATCGGTACGCGCTATAACATGAACCATATGGATGCAGTGAATCATGTCTTTGGTATTCACCATCTGTTTGAGACTGATCCTCTAACTTTATATAAGAATCAGGCATCACGCTTGAAGTCTGCTGGACTATAAGCCTTTTACAGCTCCTCTATGCTTTTAGGGGAGCTGTTTTCAGCAGCTAGTAGAACTTCTAACTTTCCAAGAACATAAGGTATCGCTTGTCAATGACTCATCAAACCAAACTAGTTAAGAGAAGCTTTCTATTGGGCGGTGCTGGCGTAGCAGCATTGGCGATGATTGTAAGTACTTTTGTATTTGATGAAGGGGGGGCGGCTCATACTAGTCTCCTCAGTCTGAATCAAGGCAGCAGGTTATCTCAGCTTGAGGATCGGCCATTGGCGAGTGATCAGGCTGAAGGTGTTCAGCTTATCAATGCCCTTGCATACGAGAGTCGACTAGGTACATTGCCTGACTCGCTTCAAGGGACTCAAATGCAGCAAAGTCTGCAGGTGGATGACCAGG
>NZ_LWFE01000543.1:0-993 GCF_001635675.1 Oleiphilus sp. HI0061
TGTGGTATCGGCGAGCTTCGCCTGTTATTACCCTCGTTAATAAACAAACAAGGCCTCTGCATATTTATCAACCCGCCAGGTATTTTGAGTGCTGAGTTCTTTTATCATCAAGGCATTGAGTTAGAGCGCATACTACTTATTAATACTAACTCTGCGAATGAAGCCTTGTGGTCTGCAGAACAGTGCTTGAAAAGTGGTGCCTGTGAGGCCGTACTCCTGTGGCAAAACCAACTAGAAGTTCATCATATTCAACGCTTACAATTAGCCAGTAATCAGGGGCAGTGCCGTCAGTTCATCTTTCGAACAGCAAAGCAGCAAAGCCTTTCACTACCAGTCAATTTGAGCTTGCAACTAAAGGCTGAAGAGCGAGGTATCGCGATTACCATCGCAAAACAAAAAGGTGCCTGGCCAAAACCCGAATTCTCTCTCAATATGTCTTCTTATTGGCCTTCACTGGCACTACAAAACACGAACAACATCATCCCCTTCCCTGCTTCTAAAGCGGTATAAAGGTGATGCTATGTCTCTATCAACTTTATGGCTTTACCTCCACTTCCCTTCACTACAAATCGATAGCCTGTTTTTAAACCAGGCAGCATGCAATCAGGACGAACAGCAAGCCGTTATCGTAATCAATGGTCAAAAAAACATCGTAGTTCAAGCCAATGATCATGCCCTACAGCAAGGTATTCATTTGGGAATGGGGCTAGGTAGCGCTGCCTCCTTATGTCGTGAGCTCTGTGTGCATGCTTATGATCCCGAAATAGAAAGAAAGAAACTGCTTGAAATAGCTCACTGGCTCTATTTAGTCACCTCCGACATAAGCCTTTGCGGTTCAAATGGTTTGTTGTTACGGGTCAGTAATATGTTGAGCCTATATGATGGGCTCACGAGTTATTGGCAAACCCTAAAACAGCATTTGGAAAAACAGCAAGTCCATTATCAATACGCCAGTGCATACTCACCTCTAGCGGCTGAACTACTCGCAAGATC
>NZ_LWFE01000544.1:0-853 GCF_001635675.1 Oleiphilus sp. HI0061
ATAACGAATCGTTGTCGCTATCAGGCTGCAAGGGGCTATCATCCTGCCCATCCGCTAGAAAATCATTGTCAGTATCTGGATTTAGTGGGTCAGTTAACGATAACGTAAGTTCTTCATTGTCATCGATCCCATCAAGATCAGAGTCTGCTAAGAGAGGATTGGTACCTATAGCTAGCTCTTCGCTATCAGTAAGCTCGTCGCCATCTGTATCTGAACCAAGGGGGTCTGTGCCTTCCTGATCAGCTCGATTAATTTCATCAAAGTCTGAAACACCATCTTGATCGCTATCCTCTGGACTTGGGCATGATACAGCCTGATAGGCAATGCACGTCCCATAACCCAACTCTTCGATATTGCTTAAGCCATCACCATCTTGATCATCAAGGGCATCATTAACTTCATTGCCATCGCTATCAACAGTATCGAAAAGAGTGAAGGAAAGATTAAGCTCAACATAGTCGCTCAAACCGTCGCCATCACGATCTTCGTCACCATCTCTTATACCATCATCATCTGAGTCAGTATCAAGAGGATCTGTTCCCGTAATCAAAATCTCCTGCCCATCGCTTAGACCGTCGTTATCACTATCGCTGAGTACAGGACTAGTTAACTGATCTGCTATTGAAATGGGAGTACAGAGAACTTCGCTTAACTCAAGACCTAGTTCAGTAGCATCATTCAGGCCATCGAAGTCAGTATCACTTTCAGCAGGATTACTGACTCCAAGTTCTATGAAATCACACAACAAGTCACCATCTGTATCTAACAATAACGGATCTATTGTTAGGTTTACGTCAGGCTTACGTAAACGAAAATCGTCTGAATAACTGTCATAGACATAAGTGACCTCTAA
>NZ_LWFE01000545.1:0-1259 GCF_001635675.1 Oleiphilus sp. HI0061
CGCCGAATAATAATGACAATGACTTCGATAATGATGGCGTACTTGACGATAACGATAACTGTCCTTTGGTTCCAAATGCTGATCAAGCTGATAGCGACAATAACGGTATTGGCGATGCTTGTGACGCCCCCTTAGTATCTGACGATGATTATGATAACGACGGCATACTGAATGATGTTGATAATTGTCCGTTAATTCCAAACACTAACCAGCTTGATAGTGATAATGATGGCATTGGTGATGTATGCGATACACCGGCCCTAGTTGATTACGACAGGGATGGTATTCCAGATGAAAGCGATAACTGCCCTTTGATTCCGAATAGTGATCAGGCTGACCGTGACAATAATGGTATAGGTGATGCTTGTGATGTTCCGCTTATCTCAGACGATGATTATGACGATGACGGCGTGCTTGACGGAGTCGATAACTGCCCATTAACACCTAACCCGGATCAAAGTGATAGTGATAGCGACGGGATAGGTGATGCCTGTGATGCGCCTTCCGTTATCGAAAATGACTTCGATAACGATGGAATACTTGACGAAAATGACAATTGTCCACTAATACCCAATGCAGATCAGAGTGATCGTGACGCTAATGGTATTGGCGATGCATGTGATGTCCCCGAGATTATTTCACCACCGCCACCGGAGTTAGTTGGTATTAGCTTAAGCGGTGTTGTTAATGGTGAGGGAAGCCCCGTTGGAGGCGCGGAAGTAGCAATCTATAATAGTCAAAAACAATATCTGAGTTCTGTGGCTACATCGTCGGACGGTGCGTACTTATTTGAAAATATGAGTGCTGGCGATTATTTCATTGGTGTTACTCCGCCATCAGAAAGTGGCCTCAGCAACCCTACCCTGCAGGAAATAAGTATTGCTGGTCGCGACGTCGTTCACTTGATTACATTGATAGGTGACGCACTGACCTTATCTGGTTACCTAAAAGATAGTCAGGGGCGCGTGATCGATAAGGTTCAAGTAAGCTTGCATCAGCAGAGCACTGGTAACCAGGTGGGCAATAAAGTACTCACTGATACGCAGGGCCATTTTGAGTTTGCAGTATCGCCGGGCAACTATAAGTTAAGACCTTTGGTAGATGTGTTTAACTCAGCTAGCGTTTCGGCAGTTCCTGCTTATCCAGTACCCGATTACGCGGCAATTTTTCATGAGCCGCAGAATATTCAGGTTAGCGCGAATACTTCTCTCGATATTACGCTGCCCCTAGCTTTGCTTTCCGGTAAGACTGTAGATACC
>NZ_LWFE01000546.1:0-7644 GCF_001635675.1 Oleiphilus sp. HI0061
GAACTATCACTGCGAACATCATTTGCTCCCAACCGTTCCCAGCTATCGACTATCTGAAATGCATCGCATTCTTAAGCTACGTGGATTTTATAAGAGTAATGAAGAGGCGTTGGTGGAAAAGGGTTATCCAGAGATTATTCGATTAGCTTCTGCTGGATGAAAAACACTTCGCAGCATAGATGTATGCACAGCCTTCCTCGGCTCGCAAGCGGGCAAGCACAGGGTTAATCCAGCGAGGGATGAAACCCTCTGCCAACGCTGGATTTATCCCAATTTAAACTTTTCGATGTGCTGTTTAAGTTGAGCGGCTAGCTCACCAAGCTGTGCACTGGAATTGGCAAAGTTATGGGAGTCAGTAGCAATTTGTTCTGACAGCTCAGAAATCTCATTAATACTTCGGCTAACGCTTTCTGTCACCTCTGCTTGCTCTGCTGCGCTCGTCGCTATTTGCGCATTCATATCACTGATCGTGTGAGCACTTCGGGTGATTGCTTGCAAGGAATTATCAGCGTCTCGAGCTTTTTCCACGCTGTCTTTAGCCATTTCTTGGCCTAAAGCTATTGACTCAGTTGCACCTTCGGTACCCGCCTGTAGCTGCTGAACCAAGTGCTGAATTTCTTCAGTCGATTTCTGTGTCTGACTCGCCAAGGTACGCACTTCATCTGCAACGACGGCAAAGCCGCGACCACTATCTCCTGCACGAGCCGACTCGATGGAGGCATTCAAGGCTAGTAAGTTTGTTTGATCAGCGATGCCTCGAATAAAATCTAACACGGTACTTATGTTGTGCGTATCCTGTTCAACACGCTGTATGGTCTCGGCTGTATGTTCGACACCTTCAGCTAGCTGATCAATCACCGATACCGCAACATTAACAACTTGGGACCCGGATTCGGCCTCGGAGTTCGCTTCTTTCGCTGCTTCCGCTGCCGAATGCGCGTTATCCGTCACATGAGATACTGCCACACTCATCTGTGTAATCGCTGTCGCAACGCGTTCAGATTGGTCTTTCTGTTGATTAATTCTATCTTGAGTATTAATCGTCAAAGAGCTCAATTACTCTGATGCCTCGCTAATATGATCAACCAGCTCAGTTAACTGCTTAATGATTCCTTCGACTTGATCTAGAAATTTATTGAAGGTTAGTACCATGCCATTTATTTCTATCACGGGTGAGCTGGACTCAACACGGAGCCCCATATCTAAGGTATGACTAATATGGCTGATTTGTCTCGAAGCATCAGAGATCGGTTTGGAGATGTGTCGGCCGATAAGTAAGGCGCAGATCGCAGCTAACACAGTCACTACTAACACTGGCCAGGCCATTTCCTTCAAGATATGACGCTGAATCCCTTCTAGACTAAGCACAGAAAATACTGCCGTAATTTGCGCTCCGTTTTCCACCTCATCCAGAGGCGACCTGCTTAAAAATAAATAGTCTTCTGTATCAATAAATTGCTTATGAGTACTGGCGAGCAGTTCGTCTATAGAAGCTTGCTGCACGCCCCCGATTTCAGCCCTGTACTCATATTCCATTGCACGAGGTGGCTGAGCTTTCGCAAACGCCTAGGCGGGGCTCGCTTTAGACATCCCTTCTATTTTCAAATAAAGCAAACCTGAAGACGCATACAAAGATTGCGCATCTTTATTACGCAGTTTCATTTTGTTGGCACCATTGACACTGCGTGTTGCTAAATTAACGATTGGTTTTAGGCTAGCTTCACTAACCTGAATCAGCTTATCTCTTTCAGCATTGTACATACTGCTGTAGAGCACCCAGCTAAGTGATAACACAATCACTAGAGCGAAACCCATAAACGATAGCAGTAAAATATTGCCTATCTGGAATAGCTTGTTCATATCGTCACTTACCCGTCCTTGATAACTTAGAAACCATTACGGCTATTGCCCACTAGCACATTGGCCTTTGACACAAAACGCTTCATAGCCTGAGTGACAAGTCGAGCATGTCTCTACACTCAAGGGTGAGGCAGGGTCCGCTGCAGTAATGTCCGTTCCATCCTCTTTGAAAACGCTATAAACTGCGTCACCACTTTTGTGGCCAGTAACGAGAAGAATACCTAATTCCTTAAGGTGAAGAATCATCGATGCACCATCGGCCATTTTTCCATCTTTGGTCTTGTAACTCTCCGTCTTACTTGGCTCGACCAATACCGAAACGGCACCAGGGCCTTCTGGCCTAACACCGCAATATGTCTCAACCGTTCCCTGATAAATAGGCGGTAAACTGCTTACATCTGCGTCACAGCCTGGTAGAGCACCGATACTGGTCAAGGGGGTAGAAACCGATGTCCAGGAACGCCAGTCGGCCGGATAAGGTGCATCGCCACCAGCAAAACCCTGGGAAGAAAACAGCATCAATATGGTAACAAATAGGGCAATTCTTTTTAGCATTATTATCATTCTCCAAATAGAGCTGTTAACCCGATTTTATATATATAGTTCTTCACTCGATACTATATATAGTCGCTAAACCCCGTTTTGACAAAACCAGACAAGCTGCTGTTTCACTTAATTAAAGGCTTTTATTGCGCTCAGGATCTTATAAAATGACGCAAGCCTGTCATTCTGGAGCCCTGTCTTTGTTACCCATTTCCCAGTTTTTTCCTCAAGTGATTGCTCAACTGAGCGAACATAAGGCATTAGTACTTCAAGCCGAACCCGGTGCGGGAAAATCAACCGCTTTACCTTTGGCCTTACTCAAGGACTTGGCACTTCAAGGGAAAAAGATTCTTTTACTGGAGCCTCGCCGTGTAGCCGTTAAGGCCATTGCTTACTACCTCGCGAAACAGCTTGGGGAGAAAGTCGGTGAACGCATAGGTTATCAGATCAAGAATGATCGAAATGTGTCGCAAAACACCGTTCTCGAAGTCGTTACTGAAGGTATTCTCACCCGACGATTACAGCAGGACCCGGAGCTATCTGATATTGGCCTGGTGATCTTCGATGAGTTTCACGAACGTTCAATTCATAGTGACTTATCACTAATGCTTTGTCTCGAAGTTCAACAAGCGCTTAGAGATGATTTGATGCTCCTGGTCATGTCTGCGACCATCGATACACAAATGCTCTCACACTATATGAACGCAGCCCCCATCGTAGAATGCCCGGGGCGAACATTCCCGGTAGCTACTGACTATCAAGCCGCCAATAGTCCTAATGAATACCTCGATAAGCAAGTTCTCAGAGCCATCCGAAGCGCGCTTCAAGATGATGCACACGGCGATATTCTGGTCTTCCTCCCCGGCCAAGGTGAAATTAAGCGCTGCCTAGCCAGTGCGCAAGAACGTTATTCCGACAATGACCTGCTACTTCTGCCACTCTATGGCGGGCTAAGCCTTCAGAAACAGGAGCAGGCTCTGCAGAAAGACGAGCAAGGCCGAAGAAAGATTATTTTCGCCACTAATATCGCCGAAACCAGCTTGACCATCGAAGGGATTCGCTGCGTCATTGACAGTGGCCTTGAACGTCAAATGCGTTATGACGCTGGCTCCGGTATGAGTCGTCTGGAAACCAAGTACATATCCAAAGCATCGGCCGAACAGCGTCAGGGCCGTGCAGGCAGAACCCAGGCTGGCCACTGTATTCGCTTATGGAGCGAGAGCAAACAACAGTCTCTGAGTGACTTTCAAAGCGAAGAAATCTGCATAAGTGACTTAACTCAGCTCGGCTTAGAATTATGCCTTTGGGGAAATAACAACTACCAGAGCATCCCCTGGCTCACGGCGCCTCCGGAAGCGCATTACAATGCCGCGATGCAAGTACTCAAAGACCTCGGTTTGCTGGATCAACAAGCTCAGGTCACCCGACTGGGCAAGCTCGCGGCAAAGCTACCTGTTAGCCCGCGCCTTGCAAGTATGTTGTTAAGCACCGACAAGCCCGAAGATCAGCGTGTCGCTTGCAACTTAGCCGCTCTGCTTTCTGAACAAGATATCTTTCTCCATAATAGAGATACCGACATATCCAGACGTCTCAACGCGCTGTCGGATTTTGGCCGAGACAAAGCACAGTCCCTTAAAGACTACGCCTTCCATCGTTCACGAGTCGAGCAAGCCTTCTCAAGCACTCAGTCGCTGCAAAAGCAATTAGCAAAATTAGCCGCTTCGAAAGCAGATATTGAGCCGACTATCTACCCTGCAGACCTTGGCAAACTCTTACTCATCGCCTTCCCTGAGCGACTGGCCAAACAGCGCCAAGCAGGAGACGGCAAATATTTGATGGCGAACGGTAAAGGCGCTTACCTCAACGAAGACGATTCACTCTTTGATGAGCCTTGGTTAGTCATTGCTGACTGCGATGCACAGAAGAAAGAGGGCCGGATTTATAGCGCGGCAGCCATTGACAAAGCCTCAGCTCTCGAAGTCTTGTCCGAGCATATCAACGAAGAAGAACGTTTCGAGATCAACCCTAAAACGCAGAAAATAACGGGCTCTATGCAAACCCGTATTGGCGCGATTACCATAGATAGCCAAGTCATCAGCAATATTCCAAACGATGCCTTCACCCAATGCCTGGCTCAGCTGGTCAAGAAACAAGGCTTAAGCGTTTTAAACTGGACGCAGCAATGCGATGACTGGCTGGCCCGAGCAAGCTGGCTAGGACAACACCTTGAAAACTTCCCAAGCTTGTCAAAACAAAGCTTAATCGACGATATCGAGACTTGGCTGCTACCCTATTTATCTAGCGTCAGCAGTATGAACGCACTTAAAAAAGTAAACATTCTTGAGCTAGTGAAAAGCTGCCTGGACTGGAATGATCAGCAGCGCATCGAAAGCGAAGCCCCAACGCATTACCAAACACCAAGTCAGAAACGTGTTCCAATTCGCTACGACAGTGACCAAGGCCCAACAGTTTCAGTTGTGCTTCAAGAGGTGTTTGGCGAGCTAAGCTCTCCGACCCTGGCTGAAGGTCGCGTTCCCTTACGTTTTGAATTGCTGTCACCGGCCAGGAGGCCTATCCAGACCACCAGTGATCTCGCTAACTTTTGGAACAGCTCTTACTTTGAAGTCGCTAAGGATATGAAGGGCCGCTACCCCAAACACAGATGGCCAGATAAGCCATTAGAAGAAAAAGCCGGACGTTCGATAAAGCGAAAGTGAAGCCCAAAACCTGTGCAGATCCATCCGAGGCTCGCAAGGGGGATGAAACCCTCTGCCTATGGGCATCATATATCCAATTTATGGCGTGCGAATCACCAGTAAACGTTGTTCAGTCATGTCTTCGATTGCATACTTAATACCTTCACGACCCAGGCCGCTGTCTTTCACTCCGCCATAAGGCATATGGTCAACACGCCAGGACGGTACATCGCCGATTATGACGCCTCCAACCTCGAGGATATCCCATGCTTTATTCGCCTTGTATAAGTCCCGTGTAAATATCCCTGCCTGCAGACCGAACTTGCTATCGTTAACTTCTTCCAGCACCGCGTCGAAGTCATTAAAACGTTCAAGAATCGCTACTGGCCCAAAGGCCTCTTCTTCTCGGAGCTTTTGTCCTTTCCCAACACTTTCTAGTAAGGAGGCTTGCATCATGACACCTTCCCTTTTGCCACCGCATAAAAGCTTTGCGCCAGCTTCTACTGCCTCGTCAATCCAGTCTTGCAGGCGTTTAGCTTCGCCTTCCGAAATCATGGGGCCAATAAAGGTTGAAGGATCTTTCGGGTCACCCATTTTCAGTGCTCGCGTAGCGTTTAGTAATTTATCTTTAAATAGCGGATAAATTTCTTCATGGACGTAAACCCGCTGCACACCGATGCAACTTTGCCCCGATTGGTAGAACGCACCAAAAACGATTCGCGCTACGGCGTCGTCGATGTCAGCATCCTGGTCCACGACACAAGCAGCATTTCCCCCTAATTCGAGGACGACTTTCTTTTTGCCTGCTTTAGTTTTCAAGGCCCAGCCCACATCTGGTGAGCCGGTAAAGCTTAGTAACTTCAAACGTTCATCTTCTGTAAATAATCCGGCACCTTCCCGATGGCAAGGTAAGACAGAAAATGCGCCTTCAGGTAGATTCGTTTCTGCAAGCACCTCGGCAATTAACAAAGCACCCACAGGGGTTAAACTGGCTGGTTTGAGTATGAATGGGCATCCCGCTGCAATCGCGGGTGCAATTTTATGGGCGGCTAAGTTCAAAGGGAAATTAAAAGGGCTGATAAACGAGCAAGGGCCAATCGGTACTCGCTTACTCATGCCTGAATAACCCTTGGCGCGAGCGCTAATATCCATGGGAATAACTTCACCGGCGATGCGAGTGGACTCTTCTGCCGCAATACGAAAGGTATCAATTAAACGCGTCACTTCACCCTGCGCATCCCTGATGGGTTTGCCTGCTTCGATACAAAGCGCTTCGGCTAATTCATCAAAACGTTCAGTAAAGCGTTTAACGCAATGATCCAATACAGCCTGGCGCTCAAATGCCGCCAAACTTGCCATGGGTTTTGTTGCTGCCTGAGCGGCTGCTATGGCTTGATCAATCGCCTGTTTCTCTGCCAATGCAACTGAACAAGCCAATTCACCACTGTACTTGTCATAGACCTTCAAGTCCTGATTGGCAAAAACGGCTTTATTCGAAAGATAGTAAGGATAATTTTCGTTCAGCATAAGACAGAGCTTCCTGGATATCGAAACAAGTTATTTGCTTTACGATAACAAGGCTACCCATAATATTGAACTGCTTTTTCTTTTGGCTTGCAGGGTACAAAACCAATATATACCGACCGTAGGCAGAGACTTCCGCCCCTCGCTGGAATCTGCCACGTGCTAGCCCGCCCGCAAGCCGTGAAAGTCTCTGCCTACAACTTAGGAAGCTATTCTCTCTAAATGCGCCGGTACATACTTATGATAAGGCGTTTTAGTAAACGGATCACAGTGGGAACCTGCTGTTAAAAAGTTTATAGCAGGGCCATTAGGCTCGCCATCTTTGTAGCGCATACCATAACCGTGAGGCAAGGTAACCATACCCTGACGAACACCCTCGTCGATTTCGACACTCACTTCGAGCTGGCCTTGCGCGGTTTTACAAAGCAGCTTATCCCCTTTGCCAACACCTAGTGATTCTGCATCGTCAGGGTGAATACGTAAAGCGCCGTCTTTATCAACTTTACGCCATGCTGGATTTCTAAAAATTTGGTTTGAATTATAGGCGCGCCTTTCCCCAGCCATCAGAATAAAGGGATAGCCATCATCGAATTTCAAACCATTGTTCAGACCTCTTAATTCCGAGAACACTTCATCAATTTCCAGGTGAATGCGGCCATCTTTATTACGAATAAACTTCCACATTTCATCAAAGGTATGTTTACTAATTATCGACCCAGAGCGACTATTGAATATCTGCCGAAATAGATTAACGCCTAAGGTGAATTGATTACCTTTTACACCTGCGCGCCTCACGGCAGCCTCGTGTTTTCTAGCATAGTCCATCGCTAAAGGAAGAATTAGCGCAGCAGATGCGGCATCCTCCGGTAAGGCTGCGCCAAAAGTACGATACAAAATTGAAGGCGCGTAGGGGGCCCAATCCTTGTTCAATTTAAAAGTCGCCATCAAGGCAGCGAAGAAGCCCTGATGAGCACTAATCTCAGGTTCGTATTTAGCGATGCGTTCCAATACAGGGAAATTC